>CAMYJL010000064.1 GCA_947258645.1 uncultured Nitrospinota bacterium | reverse complement strand
GCGGCGAAGAGCTTGCCGTCGTCGGGCTTTTCCGGCGGAGAGGGCGTCACCTCGGCGTGGACGACTTTTCCCTCCTTGTCGATGAGGAACACCGCGCGGTTACTGAAGCCGCCGTCGTGCATGAGACCGTAAGCCTGGACGGTCCCCTTGCCGAAAAAATCGCTCAGCAGCGGGAACTTGATACCGAACTTTTCGGCCCAGGCGGCGTGGGTGAAGGGGCTGTCCACACTGACGCCGATAACCTCGCAGTTCGCCTTCTCGAACCGATCGGCCTGCGCCGAGTAGGCTGGAAGCTGTTCGCTGCAGACCGGCGAAAAATCGAACGGGTAGAAGCAGAGCAGGACGTTTTTCTTCCCCTTGTAATTGCTCAGCTTGATGTTATCCCCCGCATCGTGAGCCTGCGGCAGGTCGAAGTCGGGGGCCAAATCGCCCACATTGAGCGCCATTTTTCTGTCTCCTGTCTTCTTCGTGCCGGGCTGGCGGCCGCGCGCCCGGCATATGTTGGTCTTTGGGGAAAACTATTTCGCGGCGTCGAAGCGCGCGCTGACATCGCCCCAGTTGATCACGTTCCACCAGGCGGCCACGTAGTCGGGGCGGCGATTCTGGTAGTTGAGGTAGTATGCGTGCTCCCAGACATCGATGCCGAGAAGCGGGACGTAGCCCTCGGTGCGGACGCTGGTCTGGTTGGGCATGGCCTTGATCTCGACCGCTCCGGAGCCCGGCTTCGTGCACAGCCAGCACCACCCGCTTCCCTGAATGGGCACGGCCGTTCCCGTGAACTTCTCCTTGAAAGCGGCGAAATCGCCGATTGCGTCGGCCAGGGCGCCGCTCGGCTCGCCGCCGCCATTGGGGCTCATGTTTTTCCAGAAGATGCAGTGGTTATCGAAGCCGCCGCCGTTGAAGTTGATGCCGCCCTGCTTGTCGGCGGGGGCGCTTTTGAGATTACCGAGAATATCTTCGACGCTCTTGCCTTCGAGGTCCGTCCCGGCGATGAGGTTGTTCAGGTTGGTGAGGTAGGTGTTGTGATGCTTGGTGTGGTGAATCTCCATCGTCCGCGCGTCGACATGAGGCTCCAGCGCGTTATAGTCATAGTCCAGCTTGGGAAGTTCAAACGCCATCTCTATGGTCTCCTTAAAAAAACGTTCCGCCTTTTCAAAAAGACGGAAGCGGGGGAACCGGTTCACCGACCTCGACTCCCCCCCGGCGAGTCTCGGCCCTGGCAACATCAAACGACACGGGTCACGTCTACGGCGACCGCATGTGAAAAAATCACAAATTTTTCTGAAATAGAGGGCATCCCCCTCAAGAGGGGCGTATCTTATTCAAGACCTCTGCCTTCGTCAATTCTTTCCGTCCTCGAAACAGGAACAAGTTGCTCTTAAAACCCGTGTCCGCGGCCCACCGCGAACGTGCGGAGGAAACCCTCCCTGCGCCTGCCTCTTCGTCTCCGCCGGTGATATATTTCTGGCGTGGTTGCGGAATCACCTCTCAAGATAAAAGACTATGATATCTTTTACTCCATGGGGCATATTGCCCAAATACGCCCACCCCTTGATTTGGAGAAACCGATGCCCTCAGGACAGGAAAACGAGACGACGTTCGTTTACAAAAAGGACGCGCCCGGGGTACCCCGCAAGCTGGCCGAGGGGGTTTTCTCCCGTGTCTTTTTCGGAGAGCGGGTCATGCTCTCCATCGTCACGATTGCGCCTCACACCGAGGCTCCCATCCACAGCCATCCGAACGAGCAGTGGGGATACCTTCTCGAGGGCGAATGGGAGCGCATTCAGGGGGGGAAGTCGGAACGCTGCACCCCGGGTGATTTCTGGCACACGCCGGGCGGGGTCGAACACGGCGGCCGGACCTCGGAGAAGGGGGCCGTCGTCCTCGATATCTTCTCGCCCCCGAGGGATGACTATAAGACCTCAAACCTGTCCGATTAAAAAACAGGGGAAAGCGTCAAGGCCGCCTTCCCCTGTATAGCGCTTCAACCCGCCCCCCAGGAGCACCAAGCCGCGATCGGGGAACCCTGCGAACGCTCATGCGCCCGAGGTTTTTGCTATTTTTCCCTCTTGTATCCTTTCCCCATCATGCATTTCTCAAATGCGGCCTGTTCCAGGCCAGAGCCAAGGGCAAGCGTCCCGGTCACCTCGCTGCCGGGAGGGTTTTCTACATAACCCAGACCGCCGCCCGTCTCAGCGCACGCCCGCAAATCCGCGTTGGCCTGCTTCGCCGAAACCCCGCCTTTTACCCATACGTCCGATGTGCAACCCGCCAAAAGCACAACGACTGCGAAGGCGCTCGATATGGCCGTTTTTTTTCGCATAAACCGATATCTCCTTGAAAAAATTGATGAAAATATTACCCGACGACGAGTGTTTTTCATTCTCCTCTTCCAGCGGCGGAAACGGGCTCGAATGCCGAATAAGGTTTGAAACCTTTGATTTGTGGAAGGTAGCAGATTCCTCCTCCCGATAAAAGGAAATCTCACCCCGAGATTGCCCTCTGTCCCCCCCCCCACCGAGCCCATTCCAGAGATTCCGCAATTTTTATTCAGATCGCCCGGAATAATAAGGGCGACCCAGACGTTGGCACATAGAGGTAAAAGTGAATGGACAGTTTTGCCGTCCGGCGCGGGAGGGAGGTAATTTGCGGACTCCCCTCTTCCTTCCTTCCGCCCGGACGGTAAATTTTTTTCGGGACGGCAACCCTTCTCCTCCCCCCCATTCCCGTAACTTACTCATTTTGTTTAAATAATCTCACATTTTTTCATTTCCCCCGGAAATGCTAAAATCCCGCTGAATTCATCCCGACACCGAGCCGTGCCTGGCCGAACCCCCGCCAGGGGATGCCCAAGGTTCTCTCCTCCGGGGGCATCGCCGCTGCCGGACAAAAGAGGGGAAGTGCGAAGCGACATGCTTTCCAATATCGAAAAAGCGCTCTTCCTGAAAACCGTTAATCTTTTTGAATCCATGACCCCTGATCAACTGAAGATCCTGACCAACATCTCCGAGGAGGTAAATTATCAGGAGGGGGAAATTCTTTTCAATGAAAACGACCCCGCCGACTACCTCTACGTCATTGTGGAGGGGGAAATACGAATCGTGAAAAATTACGGGGTGCCCGAGGAGTTGTGCCTGACCGTCCTGCATCCCAAGGCTTCGTTTGGCGAATTGACCCTTTTTGGCGATAAAGGCCGCTCAGCGACCGCCGTCGCCAGCAAGGACTCCACCTTCCTCGCCATTGAGAAGGAACACCTTCTCCTTCTCATCAAGGAAAACCCCGCCATTTCGACAACCATCCTCTTCCAGATGGCCAACATGATTCGGGATTTCAACAAGAATCTTCCTCAGATGCTGATGGAGACCGAACACGCAGGAATGCCCTCGGGTGACGAAGACGCCAGGGAAGCTGAATTGCGCCGGTACCCCCGCTATGCCATTCCGGGAATCGTGGATGTGCCCGATCTCTCACCCATTCCCCTCGTCCTGGAAAACATCTCGGCCGGCGGGCTGCAAGTTACCGTGACGAAAAAGCCGGAGCTGGAAGATGAATATCCAATTTCATTGAAGGTCGGCGACCTCGCTTTCGAGTTCGATACGGCGACGGTCGTATGGAGCGAAAAGGACAGCTCACGCGATGACGCCTGGAAGGTCGGCCTGAAAATACAGATGGCGGAAGAGGAAAGAAAAAAACTCATGGAAAAACTCGCCGGAGAATCCGATTGAACCCTGTTTCTATTCTCAGGGGCGGGAATCGGAAATGACGCTCCCTGGGAGACGGAGAAAAAACGCTCCTCCCCTCCGGCGCCGCAATGCATCAAAATTATCTCCGAGTCCGAAGATACCGTTCATGTCACCCATACATTTGGCTCACATTCATCGAAGGAGAACACCGGAATGCCTTTTTACGACTTCAATGATTTCGCCGAACAAAAACTCACGCCTCATCTGTCCTCGGCGAGGGGGCCCATCATCGAGGGGGAATACATCAATTTCTGCCGGGTCTCCAAGGATCCGGGAACCGGCTCGGAGCTTCATTACCATCCGAACGAACTCATGATCTTCCCCCTGAGGGGTAAGATTCACGCCCTCGTCGGGAAAGACCGCCGGATCGTTCCCCCGGGCACATTCATCCATGTCCCGCCCTACGCGCGGCACCAGATGCTGGCCACCGAAGACGGCCAGATGGACTATCTTTACGTCAAGGACCGTACCTGGACCGTCGTCGGAATTGCCGAGGACGAGGCCGTGCCGGATGCGGCACCGACAGTCCCCAAAGTCAACGAACAATTTGACGCCGGAATTTATCCGGGCCAGGAGAAAGAACCCGAAAAATCCGAGGCCATCATCGAGGGGCTGCGTGATTCCTACTATCCCATCATCGAATCTTTGGACGCTCCGGCGTTTTCCACCTTCAATTACAATTGGGTGGTAGGCGAGCGTCTCGCCTTCGGCTTTTTCGATCTTCCGGGCGGCCACCATGAAAACGTGCACGAGAACGAACATGAACAATTCATATACATCCTCGGCGGAACGGTGGACGCACAGGTGGACGATGAACAACAAGACGTGCCCGCCGGCGGGGTCATTCATATTCCCCGGGGATCGCGCAGGAGCATTTCGACGAAGGCAAACCAGAGCGCCCGCTACGCGACCGTCCGGGCCTCGAAAAACCTCGAAAACCTTCTCAACAAATAGCGCTCCCTGAGGAAGGCCGTGACGCGAATCGAGAAGGCCCACCTCTATCCGGTGGCCATTCCGTTAAATCATCCCTACAAGAGCGCGACGCGGACTACGGCGAACTCGGAAGACATTGTCGTCAAGCTCACCACGGCCGACGGTGCGACTGGGTGGGGGGCGGCGGACATCGTCAACCTCAAGGTCAACCGGGAGGGGGGACTGCTGTACTGCAAAAAAGTCGCCGCGCTCATCGAGGTACACGGAATCGAGGGCATGTGCGGCTGCGTCATCCACAGCGCCCTGAACGACGTCGCCAGCGCGCACCTGTTCGCCTCGACGCCCGCTACTGTATACAACGAGTCGGGGAAAGCCCCGGCTTGGCACGAGGCCGATATCATCACCGGATTTGAGGTGTCGGAAGGCGTTGTGAAAGTGCCCGAGGGGCCCGGCCTGGGAGTGGAGGTAAACGAAGAGGCCCCGGAACGTTTTCGGGCGGATGTTTAGCGTTCCCGGCAGGGACTATCCGAACTGGTAGATTTCCTCTGCATTCTCGTAAAAGATGCGCCGCCTCAGCTCCTCGGGCGCTTCCCGGAAGACATGCCTCGGGTTGTCGAAATCCCAGTGGGGGTAGTCCGAGGCGAACATCAGGGTTTTGTCGGCATGCATCATCTCGAGGAGTTGCAAGTGCTGCTTCGCCGTGGGCGGTTCGGCGATGGGCTGGGAGGTAAACCGGACGTGCTCGAGCATGTATTCGCCCGGTGAACGCTTCAGCCAGGGAACTTCCGCCCGGAGCGACCGCCACTCCTGGTCGAAACGCCACATCAGGCTGGGCATCCAGGCATACCCCATCTCCTGAAAAATAAATTTCAGCTTCGGAAAGCGCTCGAACACCCCCTCGGCGATCAGGCTGATCACGTGAGCCTGCGCGATCACCGGCACGCCCGTATGCACTTCGATGTAGTACGAGGGGATTCCGACCGGGCTCATCGGGGTGTTCACCCCGGCGGACTCTCCCGCGCCGTGCATGGCGACCGGCAGCCCGAAACTCTCCGCGGCTTCGTAAATGGGATTGAAGCGGCGGTTTCCCAGCAACTCATCCATCTCGGGAATCTGCACCTGAACCACCGAAGGATGCCCCCCGATTCGCTCGATTTCCTTGGCCGCGAGCGAGGCGTCGCGGGGGCCGACCATCATCGCCAGCTTGAGGCGGGGCTCTTTCGCGCACCACTCATTGAGAATCCAGTCGTTGTTGGCCGAAGCGAGGGCGGCGGCCATGTCGGCGTCCGGAAGGCCGCCCAGACCGAAAAGATCGCCCGCGATCAAAATTCCGTGGGTGATGCCGTAGGCGTCAAGATGATCTTTTTGCAGCGTCGTCAGATCCGAGCCGGGGCGGCCGCCGTCGGGCGGGATGGCATCCGGGCGCTCGGCCCCGTGGGGATGGTAGTACCAGCGCTTGGGATTGGTGAAAACGTTGCGGGCGGTGTTGTGATCTTTCGCTCCGCTGATGGGCTTTACCCCCCTCCGTTTTCGCCAGTGCTCGTCCATGTAGGGATGAAGCTGGGAGAGCGCGTTCATCCGAGGATGAATGTCAGCGTCGATGATCTGAGATTTCGTTTCTGAAGAAGAACCGGCCGGAACGGATTGTGCCTTCGTCTCCATTGCTCTCATCACCCTCCGTTCGGGAACCATTTTGAGGAAATCCAATATATCTTTTCCCGGCCGAAACTTCAAAACACGCCCGCAAAAACGTCATTCACCGCGCCCCTCGTGCCCGACTCACGAAACGAAAGGGATAATCCGTCTTATCCCAGAAGGCAATTCCGACCAACAGGTGTGAAAATTCTATCCGGTGCTTCCGAAATAGAAAGGAAAACAGGGATACGTCTCGGGATCGGAAACGGGGAATCGAAAGGGGTTGCGGCGCGAAGACGGCGTATGTCCCATCACGAATACAATTTTTCGCGCAACTTATCTTCTTCGTCCCGCACTTTGCGTGGCACCGCATCCATCCATATGCGCATATCTTACGGGGAAAAAAGAAATTATTTGGAGGAAGGAAGGCCAAGCCGGGACATGTGACGATACAGGGTAGCCCGGCTCACTCCGAGAAGTTGTGCGGCTCTGGATCGGTTACCCCCCGCCTGTTCCAGAGCGGCCAGAAGCCGCCCTTTCTCATCCCGGGGCAATCGATCACCGATTGGGGAGGGTCCGGACCTTTGCGTGATCTCGGGCGGAAGATCCTCTATCTGAATGACCGAGCCCTTGCAGCGAATCACAGCGAACTCTATTACGTTTTGCAGTTCACGCACATTTCCCGGCCAATGATAATCCATCAGCGTCCGCATGGTCTCGTGACTGACTTCATGAATCTCTTTTGCGACGGCTGTGCTGGATTGGCGCAAAAACAAGCCCGAAAGGAGAGGAATATCTTCCCGGCGATCGTGGAGAGGGGGAAGCTGGATTCTCGCCACACATATCCGGTAGAACAAATCAGCGCGGAAATCTCCTTCGGCTACCAGTTGCTCCAGATCATGTTGGGTGGCCGCGAGTACCCGGACATCGATTTTGCGCTCCTTGGAGTCGCCGAGACGCGTTATCTCTCTTTCCTGAAGAACTCGCAACAAGCGATTTTGGACGTTTATCGGAATGTCTCCAACTTCATCGAGAAAGAGGGTTCCTCCGTTGGCCGCCTCAAAAAAACCGAGATGGTCATCAATCGCCCCTGTGAAAGCTCCCCGCCGGTGGCCGAACAACTGACTTTCCAACAAAGAATCGCTCAACCCGGCGCAGTTCATGCCGATAAATGGCCCGTTTTTCCGGTGCCCGGAAAAGTGGATGGTCCGCGCCACCATTTCCTTCCCCGTTCCGGTATCCCCTTCGATCAGGACAGTGGAATCGACATGTGAAACCTCCTGAATCCGCTGGAATACCTGTTTCATCGGACTGCTTTTTCCCACCAGATCGCTGTGGCGGGCTTTTTCATCCAGCAGGAGCCGCAGATCATGAATTTCAGACATATCATAGAAGAAAAATATCCTTCCCAGGGAATTGCGCGGGTCGTCCTTGATTTCGACATCCATCCAATAGAGACGGCCGGCCTGTCCCTCTACGCTCACGGATATCTTTTCGCGCTTGTTCTCGGGAAGTTCGTAATTTGAGGGATTTGTCTGTCTGTTTAAAAGGACACGTCGATTCCCAGTGGTTTCCGATGACGCCTTCTTCGCCGACAATTAGCTTACACATCTTGCTGATAAAAGTAAGAAGACCATTTTCATCCGTCATGGCCGTACCAATTCGAAGCGTATTCATGATCGACAAAATATCATCCCGGCTCTTTTCAACCTGCACGAACATCTCGCGGAGTTTGGCCTCGGTCTCCGCCAGCTTTCTCTCTTTTTCCAACTGTTCGAGTATCTGATCCACAACCGTGGGAAGCAGTTCAAGAAAAGACCCATCTTTCATGAGGTAATCGCGAGCGCCTTTTTTCAGCATCCTCACAGAGGTTTGGACACTCTCATGGCCCGTAAACACGATGTATGGAACCAGGTCGCCATTTTCGGCGAGAATTCCGGCCAGTTCTTCCGCGTCCATGTCCGGCAACCTGAAGTCGAGAAGCATCAGGTCGGCCCGATTGCGGCTCAACCATTCCGCCGTTTCCTCCCCGGTCCGGGTGCCCGCAGTAAGATACCCCTCTTTTTTCATGCACTTCTGAATGAGATTCAACAGCATCGGGTCATCGTCAACAACCAGAATCGTGCAACGGGGCCGATTGTCACTCATGCGAAAAAGCTCCGGTTTGACTTCGCGCCGTAAAATTAATCCGCGGAACATGAGAAACCGAAAGAAACCGCTTGAGCTGATTTTCCGCATCGGCGAAGCGATCATGCCCCACGGGTTTGGTAATACAGCAGCTGCAACCTAAAGCGAAGCCTCGATCAATTTCACGGGGATCACCCGTTGTCGTCAGCATGATAACAGGAATTTTCCTGAGTTCTTCGCCTTTTTTTTGAGGGGGGGGAGATTCGACAGTTAGATTCCGAATAACCTCCCTGCGTTCGCCGCCAGAATTTTCTCTTGATCCGCTTCGGAAAGGAGCGAAAGGCCGGGGATATCCCGGGCCGGACAGAGGTTTCCCATGTCGAAGGGATAGTCCGTGCCGTACAAAATAATTTCGGCCCCAAGTGATTTCACTGCGAATTCGAAGCAATCGGCATTGTGAACAATGGTGTCGTAGAAAAACCGGCCGAGATAGGATTCGGGGGGCTGGACATCATTCACGCGGGCTCCCGCGCGCGCATGATAGCCGTGCTCGAGGCGGCCGCGGAGGAAGGGCGTGGCGCCGCCCATGTGCGACAACATGACTTTAAGCGAGGGCTCCCGATCCATCACCCCCCCGAAGATCAGGGACGCCGCCGCGATGGCCCCCTCGAACGGCACTCCGAGCAAGTTTCCTAACTGATAATTTTTCAGCCGGTTATCGCTGCCCAGCTGGTTCACGGGGTGGATGAACACCGGAATTTCAAGCTGTGCCGCCCGCTCCCAGAAAACACCGAGCCCCGGATCGTCCAGGTTCCCGCCGGCCACGTTCGAGCCGATCTGAACGGCCACATGGCCCCTTTTCACGGCGCGCTCGAGCTCATCCGCCGCGGCCGCCGGCTCCTGCAGGGGCACCGTCGCCACGCAGGAAAACCGCTCCGGCATTTTTTCGGCAATCTCCATCACCCGCTCGTTGAACGCCGCCGCGACCTCTTTTGTCACCCCCACGTCCAGCCCATAGCCCATCGCCGGAGGAACGATCGAGAGAATCTGCCGATCCACCCCCATCCCGGCCATGTGCTCGAGGCGCATCGAGAGGTCGAACGTCTCCCGGGGCAGCGCGTTCTTGAACTCCCGCGCATTTCCCGCCGCCGTGCTGCGGATGACCAGCAGCTCCCACTTCTCCCCCTGCTCGATCGAGAGCGCCGCGCCGAACCGCCCCGCTCGGACATCCTCGACAAACCCCTCCGGCACGATATGCGCGTGCGCGTCAATCACCATTTCGGATTCCTTTCACTCCATGGAAGAAGCCATGACCGAATCCCGATGCGCCGGGCGATTCCAGGGACCTTACGGAGCCCAATCGGCCAAAAAAATATTGAACTCCCTCCGGCTCTTGGCGTTTCGATCCGAGGCGAAAAGAATTCGTTTTCCATCCCGCGAGAAGAAGGGGAAGCTGTTGAATCCCCCGAAGGTCACCCGCTCAAGTCCCGTTCCATCGACGTTGATCAGGTAGAGATCGAAATTGCGGGTTCCGGGGGCATGGAGGTTTGAGGAAAAAATGATTTGCCGTCCGTTGGGATGAAAGGAAGGCGCCCAGTTCGCCGCCCCGTTCCGGGTGAGCTGCCGTTTGTTTTTCCCGTCCCGGTCCATCACGATCAGCTCGGCTTTCTTCGGGCGAATGAGCCTCTGGGCGAGTAGCTTCCGAAAATCCGCCATCTCTTCACTGGTTTGGGGATGATAGGCGCGGTAGACGATTTTTTTTCCGTCCGAGGAGAAAAAGGCGCCTCCGTTGTAGCCGGGCTCCCGGGTAAGCCGGCGAATATTCTTTCCCTCCCGGTCCATGGTGTAGAGATCCAGATTCCCGTCCCGATGGGAGGTGAACACGATCGTCCCGTCCGGCGCCACGCCCTCCAGTTCCGCGTCGTAGGCCGGAGTTCGCGTCAGGCGCCTCCGGTTCGTCCCGTCGGCGTTCGCGATGAAAATATCGTAGTCGTAAAGCGCCCACACATAGCCCTTCGACCGATCGGCCTTGGGGGGACAGGCGTCTCCACGGAGATGGGTGGAGGAGAAGATGATCTCCTTATCCCCCGGCATGAAGAAAGAGCACGTCGTACGCCCCTTGCCCGTGCTCACGAGGCGGACGTCACTGCCGTCCGTCTTCATGGTAAAGATTTGATCGCAACGGTATCCCTCGCGGGAGGACTGGAAAATGATCCGCTTTCCGTCCCAAGAAAAATAGGCTTCCGCATTGCTCCCGCCGGAGGTGAGCTGGCGCAGGTTTTTCAGATGGCGATCCTCCGCCGCTCGGGATGATCCCGCCTCTAAAAGCTGCCCGGGAAGAAACCAGCAAATCGCCAAAATCAGAAAAACGCATCGGTACTTTTTCATTCCTGTCTCCCGTTTCGATCGCTTTAATTCCATCAGGTTATCTCTCCGCCAATTTCGCCCGCATTGTTTTTCTTACGCTGTCTCTCAGGACAACGATATCAACGCTATCGCCCGGCCTCAATTTCTTCAACGCTTTCGAAAAGGCGCGCAGGTCGGGGATGACCGTCTCCCCCAGGCGAAGGATGACGTCTCCCTCGCGAAGACCGGCGCCTTCGGCCGGCGATCCCGGCGCCACGCCGCTGATCCGGACCCCCCGGCCGTCATAGCCGAAATCGGGGATCGTCCCCAAACGAACCTTTCTCCCCGAACGGCTCTGATTGGAGCCCCGGGAGGCGGATTTTTCCTCCGACCCGATTTGAGAATGGAGGGGCTCCTCGCGGCCGGCCAGATACTCGATGGTTTCCTTCATGACTTTGGCCACCTTCACCAAGCCGTCTCCGTCGATCTTGTCCGGGGTGTCGGTTGATCGGTGATAGTCCAGGTGAGGACCGCTAAATACCTGAACCGCCGGAACGCCTGAGTCGATGAAGCTCTTTTGGTCACTGGAGCCGATATCCCGGCCCACCGTCTGGATGGGAACGCCGGTCACGTAGCCCACCCCTCGAAAAATGTGATTCCACTCCCGAGCGGTGCCCGCCCCCAAAATCATCAGCTTCCGCCCCTCCAGCCGGCCCACGGTATCGAGATTCAACATTGCTATGGCCTTGGAGGAGGGAAACCGCTTCGCTTTTTTTACATAGTGTTTTGAGCCGAGGCGGCCCGCCTCCTCTCCGGAAAACGCGACGAACACGACAGTCCGCTCCGGCTTCCAACTTTTGGCCAACACCTCCGCCAACTCCAGCAAAACGGCAATCCCGCTGGCGTTGTCGTCCGCCCCGGGATGGATCTTGCCCCTGTCTTTCTTGTGCGCGTCCGGCCATCCGAGCCCGAGATGATCATAGTGGGCTCCCACGACCACACTCTGGCCCGCCCATTCGGGTTTGCTCCCGGGGAGGATCCCGACGACGTTTTTGAGGACCGCATCACGCGGGGGCTCGCCTCCACGCGCCCGCCAGGTCTGGAAGAAGCTTCCCTCCCGGTCGCCCCCCGGCCGGAGGCCCGCCCCTCGAAAACGATCGGCGATGTAATCCGCCGCCTGATTCAAGCCGGCGGAACCGAACCCCCTTCCCCGTACCTTGTCGTCCGAGAGCATTCGCACCACATCGACCATTCGCTTTTTGGTGAAATCCTCGGGAAGATGGGCCAGCGCCCGGCGGCGCGCGTAGCTTCCCCGGACATCCTCTGCCTGCCGGGAATCCTTCTGCTTGACCCGATCGGAGAGGGGCGAGTGGCGCACGGGCCACTGGCCCTTAGCGACATTATTGGGTTCATCGCCCTCGAAAACCAGGTAGCTGTATTTTCCGTAATGGGGGAGCTTGCGGCCCAAACCGGCGATCGCGTTCACATTTTCGACAGAAACCCAGGCGACTGCATGATCGGGATTTCGCGGGTTCCGGGCCGTGATCACAACACCCTGATCCTTGCGCCTGGCCTTCAAATGTCCGATTTGAACGCTATCTCTCCGGATGGACACCTCGTAATTCGTCAACGAGGCGGCGAATCCTTCACGATGGCGGTTTTCCCAGCCGAACAGCCAAACGGAACGGTCATTCGGAAGCAGGTTGACCTCCTTGTCCCACCGAACCTCGGGGCCGCCGCCCTTCGGCCCTTTCCAGGATTCAGCCAGACGCAGATAAGCGCGGCGAAGATTCTGGGGCGCCGCGCTGGGGAGCAAGATCAACGGTTTTCGCGCGCCGAATGCCTTGGAGAGCGCGGGCGGAATTTCGTTGCGATGCACGCGGCGGAAGAGGTCGAATTCCGGGTCGACTTCCAGCCGCACGGGCCTCGCCGGAAGCCGAAGCTTGATCTCGACTTGCCTCCCTTTCATCACCACCTTCGTCTGGTAGGCCTTTTTTCTTCCCTCCAGGTGAACGGCGATGGGGACATGAAGGGAATAGGAAGCGCCGGGCTGAACCTGCTCCAACCTGGCGGTGAGGAGATAATCTCCTCCCTTCTGTTCCGCCGATGCGTCTTTGACTCTCAACTCCGGCGCCCCGGTTCGATGCACCCACTGTCTGAAATCTTTCCGGAAATCCAGCCCCGCCGCTTCCTCGAACGCTTTCCGGAGGTCCGAAAATGCGGCCCGTCGAAATTTGTTCTTCTGGTAGAAATTTCTGAGAGCCGAGGTGAAAACCGTGTCTCCCATCCGGCGGCGAAGCATATGAAAAAACATCAACGTCTTTCCATATCCCACCGCCTCCGTTGTCGGATTGTGGCGTGAGCGGAACTCGGTCAGCGGAAAATCCTTTCCGGCGCTGACATAGTCCGCGTATTTTTGAAGGGTGGCGCGCCGGTAACCGGTGGCCGTGCCCACCTGCTCGCGCATCAAATGGTCGGACAGGTAGGCCGTCAGTCCCTCGCTCCAGTTCCCTTCCTGGTAATCCACAAACACGCCGTTTCCCCACCAATCGTGGAGGATCTCGTGAGGGTATGACGACCGAATAATGAAGGGCAGCCGGATCACCCTCGGGCCCAGGAGCGTAAATGAGGGCATTCCGTACCCCGTCTCCCAGAAGTTCTCGACGAGAGCGAACTTTTTATAAGGGTAAGTGCCCAGCAGGCGCGAGTACATCTCCAGATATTTCCGGGTGGCGTCTAGATACTTATTCGCGAGACCCGGATCCGGTTTTTGGAGGAATACCATCGATTGGATCGCACCTGTCTTCCTGCGGTACTCCGTGAACCTTCCTCCAATCAAATAAATCTCTTCCTGGGGCGCCGATGAATCCCACCGAACTTGAACCTGGCTGTTCTGGGAGGTGTTTCGAACTCTCCTCCCTTGGCTGACGGCATGCCAGTTTTCGGGAAGACGGACATCCAAGCGAAAAGAGATCAAATTTTCGCCAAACCACGGATACCAGAAACCGGAACCGGAGAGAAAAATTCCCTTTTTCGATATGGTCCCGGCTGTCCGGGAAAATCCGCGCCCGTATTCCTTGCCCCGTTTCCGGATCGGATGGTGGATCTTCCCCCTGTATTTCAACGTGAGCGTTCGAGTGCGGGGTGGAAGGGTGAACGAATAGTGCGACAGCGGAACTTCCACGCTCTTGAGAAAAGAAGGGTCTTTTCCCCCGAAAAATTCCGGCCGGGGCCTATCAGACTCACGAATCACTCGAACGCCGGGTGTGACCGATTCAGGAATGAGATTCCGGTGAAGGAGGAAATGGATTTTTCCGGCCGCGGTCGTTGGGCCTGAATCAGGAAGCGTTATTTTGTCCTCAACCTGGAGTTGATGGGTGTCAGGGGTCACCCGGATTTGGATATCGTGGTGAAGGCGGGAGGGCTCCGCCCCCGCGGAGCGCGGGAACAACACCGCCGAAATACAAAGAAAACAGAGGAAAAGCTTTTTCATCGATCCATTCCTGGTAGCGGCCGGCAAATATCCGGGAATCTGGTTTTTTTCGCTTCAGAGAATATACCCTCCATCTCAAGGGATCCCCAAACCCGTTCATCACGGGTCGCCAGTGGCGGGCACGCCCCCACCGGAACATATCCCCCCGCCGCTCAAGACGGCTCCTCACCCTCACACCGGCGCGGGCTCCGTCGAGGGCGAGGGCCGCGCGCGTCTCTTTTTCATTGATGAAATAGACCAGCGTCGCCGCCTGGACACATAGGCAGGCCGCCGGGATTTACCAGGATACGTACATCATACCGGGATCGGGTTTTGGAGAGAATGAGGCCGGCAGGGGGCGCGATCGGTGGTTGGGGGAATTTTGCGTATTAATATTTGGGTGCGGACGGCGCCGAAGAAAACAACACCGAGAGCGGACACTCCGCGATTCTTCGGCTCGGTTCGACATCCGGGGAGCACTTAACAGAAAATATCGGCGAAATCAGGTCGCGCGGGTTTCCGAAGGTGGCGACAGAGGCGACGGCCACCGTGGCGGCAAAGGAAACGATCAGGGCATATTCTATTACTCCCTGGCCTTTTTCATCGCGAAACATGGAGAACAAATGCCGCCTCATTTCTTTCTCCTCTCTTCGAAGGGTGCCGGTGTTTCTTCCTTCACCGGATTCTTAATTCCTCTAACGAGGTGGTGTCGCTGTTGCCTACACCTAGAGCATGAAACATGCCAAACCGGTTGAGCCTCGGAACTTATTGACAAACAACTTGTTCGTGGACACCGGCCCATTTAGAATTTCCGTGGCACCAAAATTGTAATTTTCAACTTTGTAAAGAAACTTTATAGAAATGCCCTTGATGCATACCATCGGGGGAAGGGATGACGGCTCTCGAACCCTATTCCGGCAAGAACGCCACGCCGCGCACCCAGGCGCCGCTCGCCTTTTCGATCTTGATGGGAAAGAGCGCGATCTTGAACCCGAACGGAGGGAGCTGATCAAGGTTCGCCAGCTTTTCGGCGTGCAGGTACTCGCGCTCCCGGGCGACGAAGTGCGAGGGCCAGAGCGAATCGGGCCGGCCGGCGTCATAGTTGGCCTTCATCTGCTTGTAGGGAACATCCCACCCCCATGCGTCGGTCGCAGTCACCTTGATCCCCTGATCGATGAGCCAGAGGGTCGCCTCGCGCGAGACGCCGGGGAAGCACTCGAAAAAGTCGGGCTTCCGGTAGTGCTTGTCGGCGTCGGTGCGAACGCAGACGATATCCCGCGGCTTGAGGGTGTAGCCGATCTTCTCCAGAGCTTCCCGCATGTCATTTGCGCTGATCTCGTATCCGGCGGGTTTTTCGTGAAAGTCGAGCACGACGCCGTCCCCGAAGCACCAGTCCAGCGGCACCTCGTCGATCCGCTTGGCGGGCGCGCCCTCCGACAGCGGCCCGTAGTGGTAGGGCGCGTCGAGATGTGTCCCCGCGTGGGAGCCCACCTCCAGATTTTCGCTCGAAGTCCCGATTCCGTCGGGAAGATCGGCCGGGTCCGCCCCCAGACTCTTGCAGCACTGGCGGCCGAAGAGCTCATGGTCCCAGTAGACGATCTTCGTCTCCTGCGGCTCGTACGATGAGTTCATCAGCGGAACGCTGAGATCGACGAGACGGCATTTCGGCCAGCTATCCATTGGCGCGAACCCCTTTATCTCCGTGAATCATCGATAAAACCGCCTCACCCGCCCATGGCGATGCCGCCGTTCACATCGAGGCAGATGCCGGTGATGTAAGCGGCTTCGTCCGAGACAAGAAAAAGAGCGGCGTTCGCGATGTCCGCGGGCTGGCCGACGCGGCCCAGCGGTATTTGGGCGACGATGCTCTCGTGCCGGGCAGGCAGCCATTCGTCCGTCAGAGGCGTCGTCGTGGGGCCCGGAGCGATCGCGTTGACGGTGATTCCGTAGGGCCCCAGCGTCTTGGCCAGCGAGCGGGTCAGACCGATCACGCCCGCCTTGGCCGAGGCGTAGGGGATCCCCCCCGCGAAGCCGCCCGAGCGCCACGCCGAGGAGGACAGGTTCACGATGCGCCCGTACTTGCGCTGCATCATGTGCTCCGACACGGCGCGGGCGCAGAGGAACTCCCCTTTCAGGTTCACGCTCTGGACGGCGTCCCAGTCCTCTTCGGTGTAATCCAGATAGGCTTTCTTGGGCGAGATGCCCGCGTTGTTGACGAGAATGTCGATCTGACCGAAGGCGTCCAGCGCGGCCCTCGCCATTTGCGCGACCTCACCGGACTTCGAGACATCCACCTTCAGCGCGCGAACGTCATGACCTTCCCCCGACAGTTCGTCGGCCAGCTTCGCCGCGGCGTCCTGGTTCCAATCGCCGGCGAGAACCCTGGCGCCCTCTTTCGCGAAACGCCGCGTCATCGCCGCGCCGAGCCCGCTCGCCGCTCCCGTGATGATGGCCACCCGATCCTTCAGCCGCATGAGGTTTCCTTTCCCTGGTTCGAATCGAACTAGAACTGAACGAAACCGCCGTCCACGTTGATCGCCTGCGCCGTCATTCCGGCCGAATCATCACAGGCCAGGAGCAGGGCCAGCGGGGCGCACTCTTCCGGATCGATGAAACGCTTCATGGGAACCCGGTTGCGCAGCTCCTCTTCCTGCTCCTTGAAGCTCTTTCCGGTCTCATCGGCCCATTTCTGGATACTCTCCTCGAACATGCCCGTTGCGACGAAGGTGGGACAGATGCAGTTCGCCGTGATGCCGAGGGGGGCCACCTCGGCGGCGAGAGCGCGGTTCAGCCCGAGCACGGCGTGTTTCGATGCGGCATAGGCGCTCCGGTAGGCGAGGCCTATCTTTCCCGAAACCGAGGCCACGTTGATGATCTTCCCGTATTTGCGTTCGATCATCGAGGGGAGCACCTCGCGGATGGCCACGAAGGGCGCCTTGGCGTTGATCTGCATCGTGCGGTCCCACACCTCGTCGGGCAGCTCGTGCACGGCCTCGAAGCTCACGATTCCGGCGTTGTTCATCAAAATGTCGATGGGCCCGAGCTCGCTCACCGTTTTGCGAAGCGAGTCGAGAATGTCCTGATCCTTCATCACATCGCAGGGGCAGACGACCGCCTTGCGGCCCATCCCTTCGATCTCTTTCGCGAGGGCTTCGAGCTTGTCCACCGAACGCGCGGCGAGGCCCACGTTCGCGCCTTCCTTGGCGAAGAGCCGGGCGACGGCACCCCCGATTCCGCCCGAGGCTCCTGTGATGAATGCGACTTTTCCTTCAAGTTTCATAATTCCTCCGTTTCATTTTATCTGATGGGTAAAATATCCAACTCGTCTTACATGTCCCGGGCGAGTACGTTTTGGGCATACCGCGCCAGCTTTTCGGGCGGAACCTTCAGCGTATTCATCCCCGGCGGCGGTGTTTCCAGGTCGAGCTGCAGCGTGTCGTTCAGCCGGTTCATCAGGTTGAAATGGCAGATGATCACGGTGAGCTCAATCATCTCTTGAGGAGAGAAAAAGGTCCGCATTTTCTCCCAGGACGCATCGTCATGCTTCGCCTCGTTTTTCGTCACCAGCTCCGCCCACCGGATCACCCATTTCTGCTTTTCGGTGAGGTGGGGGGAATTCTCGTAATCACCCTCGGCCGCCGCCACCTGCTCCTCCGTCAGTCCGCCGACTTGACCAAGCCGCCGATTGTGCTGCAGTCAGAAATCGCAGGTGTTGACCACCGATGTGCGGATGATGGCCAGCTCCTTCGTCTGCGCGTCGAGCAGGCCGCCGCTTTCGCGCTGCACCGCCGTCGTGAAGGGAATCAGCCACTTGGCCACCCAGGGGCTGTGGGAGATGGTCCGCGTCGAGTTCGAGACAAAGCCCAGCATCTCCCGGGCGCCCTCAAAGACCTGGCGCACTTCCTCGGAGGCTTCCTCATCCGTGATTTTCGGCAGTCGGGGCATCGCGTTTTGCTCCTTTCAGGGTTCCGTTTCGACGGCGAAAAAATCAACTCACGTCGGCGACGATCTTCTCGAACTCTTCGTTGGTGAGCTGGCGTTTGCGATAACGGATATGAGACCGCACGCCCGCGATCACGTCCGGCTCTTTTCCCTTGGGAATGGTGATGCCGAGTTCGCGGGCCTTCGTCCGCACGGCCCAGGGACCCGAATAGTGCCCGAGGAGATTGTGCATCCTGTTTCCGAACGTCTCGGGCTTCATGCAAAGGTAGGCCCAGAAACCTTCTTCCGTATCCGGCACGCAGTAGTGGACCTCGACGAGGTGAGAAAAGGACGTCTTTCCGACGAAGGGCATCGTGTCCGTCATGGGCCACTTCATCACGTCGGAAACGAGCTTGGACAGCTCATACATCTTGTCGAGCTTGATGCCGCAATCGATGCCGTAATAAATCTGGAGAACCGCGGCCACCTCGGCCAGCGGCGCGATGTGCGCCCGCTCGCCCAGACCGTTGACACAGGCGTCGATGAGGTCCGCCCCGCCCTCGACGCCCGCGTAGAGCGCCGCCGTCGCCATCCCGATGTCGTTGTGGGTGTGAAGGCCGATCTCGGTTCCGGGAAGCAGGCGCTTCATCTCGCGGACGACATAGGTGTAGACGTGATAGATCGCCATGCCGTTGATGTCGTCCAGCTTGATCATGTCGGCGCCTGCGTCCACAAGCTTGCCGCAGACCTCGGCGAGGCGCTCGATGGGAATTCGGGTGCAGTCCTGAATGAGGCAGCCGACCTTTTTGTTCGGGCCCGCCTTCTCCCTCGCGTAGACCACCGAGCCCATGGCGCGATCGATCGCCTCTTCGACCGTGATGCGCTCACCGGCCATGGACTCGAACAGACACATCTGCTCCGGAGAGAAGGAAAAGCACAGCGTCGTGTAGTCGGCGCCGTGGTCGAAGTTGAGATCGACCTCCACCTTGGCCAGCTCCGGGTTCAGGACGGCCGTCGGGTGGACCAGCGCCTCGATGATCACGCCGGGGTGGCGCTTTTTGACCTGCGCCATCTCCTGCGGATCGTCGTGATGCATCTGGAGCATGCTGACACCCGACTCGACCAGCTTATCCGCGATGAGGAGGACATCCTCGAGCCGGAGGGAGACGCCGGGCAACTGGCGCCCTTCGCGAAGGGTGATGTCGCAAAGCTGGAGTTTATCGGGCAACGTCATCTTCGAGCGAATCTCTTCCGAGAAGCAATGTTGCGAAACGCGCCATGAATCCGTACGCGGTTCCAGCTTACTGTTTACCGGATATCCTGCCATTCGTGTCTCCTTTCGGTTGCCAGTGCACCGCCGCAGCAATCCGCGGCGGAATGAAGATGAAAAAACCTTTTCGGAAATCCGGTCCGGCCAGAGGCCGGGCTCAGTTTCGAACGATCGGCGCCTTCCCGAGACTCGCGGCCGCCCATCCCCCTTGTTTCAGGATAACGATGGCGGCACACACGAGCGCTCCCGCGAAGATGGCGAGATGCGGTCTTGCGACGAAGCCGAAGAATCCAACGGCCGAGATTCCCAGCAATGCCCGGTCCAACAAACTCGCCCGTTTAATGAAATATCCCTGGAGAAGTGCTGAGGTTGCGATACATCCTAAAAGGGTTCCCGAGGCCGCCGCTGCGATGGCCCCCGCCGATCCCAACCCCATCAGGGCGGGGTTGAGAGCGAAAAGGAAGGGGATGAGATAAGCCACATAGCCGAACTGAAGTGAAGCCCAGGAAGTCTTCATGTAGTCGGTCTCGGCCACCTTGGATGCTGCCAGCGCGGCCAGAGCGACTGCCACTTTGGATGCTGCCAGCGCGGCCAGAGCGACTGGAGGCGTTAGTGCCGAGAGAATGCTGAAGTAGAGAACAAAGAAGTGGGCCTGGAGCTGGTGCGCCCCAAGGTTGGTGAGAGCGGGGACCGCGAGGACGGCCACGACGATGTAGGCGGCCACGGTGGGCAGCCCCATGCCCAAGACGGTCGAGGCAAACGCCGTCAAAAGGTAGGCGAGAACGAGACTTCCCCCGGCGTATTCGGCGATGAGGATGGGAAGCTTGA
This sequence comes from uncultured Nitrospinota bacterium, assembly GCA_947258645.1. GTDB lineage: Bacteria > UBA8248 > UBA8248 > UBA8248 > UBA8248 > CAMYJL01. Next base: position 963 of record CAMYJL010000064.1, on the reverse strand, counting down.
GCCCCACCCCCGTGCCCATGATCACCTTTACAAGGATGGCGATGCAGGCCATCGCCGTGGCAAACTCGGCCGCCCGTTTCCCTCCAAATTCGAGGCAGCGCCAGACGGTGGTGAAGAAAGCGGCGTCGGGCCGACGAGGGACAATGACCAATACCAGGCTCAGCACCGCCCAGAAGGCCGCCAGGCCGGGAGTGTAGCCCGCGACCAGCACCACCACCAGAACGACGATGGGGAGGAAGAATTTCCAGCGCCGGAGAACTGAACTCAGCTCGGGGATCTCATCAGCGGGTAAAGCTTCCAAATCTCTTAGGTCTGCGCGGAAACGCACACTGAAGCCCACGGCCAAGAAGTAAAGGAAAGCCGGGACCAATGCATAGCCCATAATTTTGACGTACGGGGTTGCCGTGAACTCCGCCATCACAAAGGCCACCGCCCCCATCACGGGGGGCATGATCTGACCCCCGGTCGAGGCCGCCGCCTCGATCCCGCCCGCCACATGGGGGAAAAAACCCGTGCGCTTCATCAGCGGGATCGTGAAGGTGCCCGTCGTCACCACATTCGCCACCGGGCTTCCCGAGCCCATCCCCATGAACCCGCTGCTCATCACGGCGGCGTATCCTCCCCCCGCCTTGACCCCTCGGAAGAGAGCGAGAGGGAAGTCGACGAAAAACTGGGCGGCGCCCGAATGTTCGATGAAGCTCCCCAGGACGAGGAAAACGGCCATGTAGGTCGCCGAGATGAAGAGGAGGGTTCCGTAGATTCCGGACAGGTCCGTAGTGAGCATCGCCATCAGGCGGGTAAAATCTATCCCCGCGTGGAAAAGCTCACCGGGGAAGTAGGGGCCCAGAAAGGCATACGCAATTCCGAGACGAGCCAGACAGGGCAGGATGGGCCCAAAAACCTGATAAGCAGACAACCTGGCCAAGACAACGATAACGAACCCCACCACGGTGTCCACATCGG
>CAMYJL010000063.1 GCA_947258645.1 uncultured Nitrospinota bacterium | reverse complement strand
GCTCGACCATCGCCGCCGTGCGCTCCAGGCGGGAGACGAACAGGGAGAGCCGCTCCGCCGAAAGCCCCTCCAGCGAATCCTCGGGAAGCCGGTCCACCGCGTCGAGCGCCCGCGCGAGGAGGAGCCGCCGGGCCAGCGCGGCGGTATCCCGCCCGATGGGCGCTTCCGCCGTATCGACGATCTCCGCCACCAGCATCTCCAGCTTTCGGAGCTCCTCCGAGTTCGCGCGAAGCCGCCGGGCGTAGCGGCTCATCGCGTTTTTGCTCACCGAATATCCCTCATTATCCCTCAATATCCCGCACGCCTCCTCCAAACTGCCGCCATCCTGCAGGCACTGATCCACCGCCTCCCGCCCCGGCGCCCCCTCGACCTTGCCCTTCCGGGGCTTCCGCCGCCCCTTGTCCCCGCCCCGCTTGACCTGTTTCTTCTCCGGTTCGCTCATTCGGTCCTTCTCCTCTTTCAGACGCACCATCCATTTCCAAACGCACAACGCCCCTTCGGGCCAAACCATTTTCGGGGGATGGGGGAGAAATCGCGCTACAGGAATTGCGGGGAGGTGCGGGGGGAGCGTGTCCGAACAAATTCAAATCCATGGGGCACGGGTCCCCTCTCCCTCTGGGAGAGGGCTAGGGTGAGGGAAAGACGCGCGCGCCGGTTTTCTCCCTCACCCCCCGGCCTCCTCTCCCCTTCAGGGCCGCATGCGGCGGCCCGTCCGCTGGCGGACGGTCGGAGGGAGAGGGGGTGGTGGACTCACCCGAACAACTCCCCCTGCCCGGCGACTTCCATCTGCGTCTCGACGCGGAGGGCTCTTCCGGACAAAAAAACCCCGGGAGAGCGGTACTCCCCCGGGGTTTTTACTTCCGCCTATCCGTTTAGTTCAGGCCAACACTGTAATTCATCTCCTTGGCGACCTTGCGGAGGATCGAGTCGTCGATGAACTTGGTCTTGGTGAAATCGGCGCGCTTTTTGATCCAGCCGAGTTTGATCTGCTTGTCGGCCATGTCATTGAGGTAGGTTTTCACTTCGTCGTTGATGAAAACTTCCGAGCGGAGCCGGCGGACAATGGCCTTGACCACGCTGAGCTTCACCTTCGAGCCGATCTCGAGAAGGTCCTTGTGATAGATCTCGGCGTACTTGTCGGGATTGTCCTTGAGCAGCTTGTGAGACATGAGCCAGCCCCGGAAATACTTCGTATAAAGCTCGGGGTGCTTTTTCAGGGTGCCCGGATTGCCGATGTGCATCATACGGGTCTTGTCGTACTTGCAGAGGTTCTCCAGTGAGCGGACCTGGCCCGCCTGAATGGCGATCTCGAGCATCGGGTCGCCGAGCAAGGCCGCCTGGGCGTTGCCCGCGACGAGGGCCGCCACGCGCTCTGTAGTCCGGACGCTGAGGAGCGGGAAGTCGGAGCCCTTCAGGCCATGCGCCGGGACGACGTAGGACTGAAACGCGAAGTCCGAGCTCGTTCCCTTCTTGTTGGCGAAGGTTTTGCCCTTGAGATCTTTCAGGCTCTTGGCCTTCGAATTCGTGGGAACCACGATGTGCTGGGTCGCGCATATGTTGGCGGTGACGCCGATGCCGGTGACGCGGGCGCCCTTCGAGATGGCCGTCGCGAAGGGCGAGAAGCCCGTCGTGCCGGTGTCCAGGTTGCCCTGGATGATGGCGTTGCGCATCAGCTTGCCCTGCTTGTATCTGCTGATGGTGTAATCGAGGCCCTGCTTTTTCCAGAAGCCCGCCCGGTGGGCGACGACCTCGAGCGAGCCCATGAGCGCGCGGTGGGCGCCGATGCGGAGCTTGGCGGCCTCGGCGGAGCCGGCGGCAGAAAGACCGGCGATCAGCGCGGCACCGAGCAGAATACGGGTGAATCGTCTCATCAGATAACCCCCTAAGTAAGAAATAGCCTAAGTAAGAAACAGCCGCATGGGGAGACGAAAAAAAACTCCCGATTTGGAGGGACGCAACCCTTGATCCTCCTCTGAACCGACATTTCCCATTTGGTTCCTCAGGCAGGGTGATGCTGGTAAAAGTGGCCTCTCGACGCTCCGGGTTTACACCCAGGCACCCTGCAGATCGAATCAAATCGCCTCTTTCTGGTAAACATTGGTCCACTATCAGATTAATACAATCCTTTTCTCGCTTCCTACCCGAAGAGCTCCCCCTGCCCGACGACTTCCTTGTGCGTCTCGACGCGGCCGCCCTTGCGGATATGGAGAATGTTCTCGCCGAAGCGGGGCGCCCATTCGGCGCAGACGAGGTGAAGGCGGTGGCAGTGCCGGGGGTCTTCCTCGGCGCAGAGGATGGCGGTGGGCGCTTCTTCGGCGAGCTGGGCGAGATGCGCGAGGGCTTTTTGGAACGGCTCGCCCGCGCGGGCGGCTTCGTGATCCTGCTTGCCGCCCAGGGCCTCGCCCGCCCAGCGGTAGTCGATCCCGTGCGCCGCGAGGCTGGCCTGAAGTTTTTCTCTTCCGTGCTGGGGATGGCGACGGCTGTAAGGCACGCTCCGCACGTCCACCACCCGCGCAATCCCCTGCCCTTCGAGCAGCTCGATCAGATATCCCGCCGCGTGCGCGCTGTGACCGATCGTCCAGAGGCGGGGGGAACCGGCCATCACGCCTTCCCGATCCCCGCATCGTGCAGAATCCTTCTCCCCGACTCGGCGAGCTGTTCTTTTTTTTCCTGCAACTTCGGATAAACCGGCTTCCCATTTTTTTTCACGATCTCGCCGGCAATCATCACCGTATCGACGTTGGCGAAGCCGGCCTGAAAGACGACGGTCTCGAGCGGATCGTTCACGGGCCAGAGGTTGAGGTCGGAGGTTCTGATCAGGATGAGGTCGGCGGCCTTGCCGGGGGTAAGGGTGCCGATCCGATCCGCCATGCCCATCGCGCGGGCGCCCTCGACCGTGGCCCACTCGAGGGCCTGCCGGGCGGAGATGGAGACTTTTGCGGGGGATTCTCTCGTCTCGAGGACGAGCTGGTTGTCGGCGGCGCGCTGGCGCTGGAGGGCCATCCGCATGACGGTGAACATGTCGCCGCTGATGTTGGACTCGATGTCGACGCCGAGGGCGGGCGCGGCGCCGAGGGCGAGGAGGCGGCCCGCGACGGGGTGGCCGTGGCCCATCTGCATCTCGACCTCGGGGCAGGAGGAGACGGTCGCGCCGTGATCGGCGATGAGGCGGAACGCACCGTCGGTGAGCTGGCAGCCGTGGACGATGTTGTAGGCGGGATCGAGAAGGCCGTCCGCCGCGAGGCGGGCGATCGGGTTTTCGGTCATGCCGGTGAAGCGCCCGCCCATGTGGGCGCTGGCGATGAGGTCGAATTCTCTTGCGAGGCGGATGTCGTGGACGGCGGTCTCGTAGGCCGAGATGTCGGGCCCGCGGATGGCCATGCCGAGGGTGACGCGGGCACCGTCGTCCGAGAGCCGCCCCTTCCGGAGCCGCTCGATCTCCTCCCGCGGGTGGGGCCGCTGGCTGTGGGGGACCCCGTCCGCCTCGACGTCGGGCTTGGGGGTTCCGTGCGCGAAGAGGGCGCGGACCCCGGATTCCTCCAGCCCGTCGACGGCGCGATCCGAATGCGCGGGCGTGGGGTTGTTGTGGCACCAGTCGAAGAGGGATGTCGCCCCGCAGTTGATCTGGTTGAGGGCGCCGAGGAGGTTCGCGAGATATAAATCTTCCGGCGTGAACCGGGTGGCGAGGTTCGCGTGCATGTGGCGCATGTAGTCGCCGAGGGACCAGTCGCCCGCCACGCCCCGGATGCCGGTCTGCCAGGTGTGCTGGTGCGCGTTCACGAGGCCGGGGAGGACGATGGCCTCCGACGCGTCGATGATCTCCGCATCGGGCGCGTCCGGCGCGTCGAGATTCGCTCCGACCTCTTTGATGAGGCCGTCCTCGATCAGGAGGTCCCCGCCCGCGAGATCGCCGAGAGAAGCGTCCAGCGTCAGGAGATGGCCGCCCCGGATGAGGGTCCGCGTCATCCGCCTATTCCCTCAGCCCCTCGATCACGGCGGCGGCGAGCTCGCTGCCCCGGTGGAGGAGGTCGACCCGGATGTTCTCGTCGGGGGCGTGGGGGTTCGAGTCGGCGTTGGCGAAGGGAAACCAGAGCGAGGGGATTTTCAGATCGCGGGTGAAGAGGATGTCGGGAACGCTCCCGCCGAAGTTCGGGAAGACGATGGGCTCACCCTCCGCCCCCTCGACCGCCGCCAGGATCTTCTCGATGAGGGGATGGTCGGCAGGCGTCTTGCTCGGGAAGAAGGCGGCCATTTTTTCGACCTCGATGTCGTCGAAGCCTTTATTCTCGAGAAACGCGCAGACGTCCCCGAAAATCCGGTCCGGGTCCTGATCGACGACGAGGCGGAAGTCCATCTTGACCTTGGCAATGCCGGGGAGGACGGTCTTCACGCCGTCCTGCGAGTAGCCGCCCTGGAAGCCGCAGATGTTGAGGTTGGGCTGGGTCAGCGTTTTTTCATAAAACTTCTCGGGCTCGGCGATCTGGCGCATCCCCCCCTCCCCGAGCGCGGCGGTCAGCTCCGACGCGGGGTCGGGGATATCGGCCAGCGACTTTTTGTCCGCCTCGCCCAGCGGGCGCACCGCTTCGTAGAACCCCGGCAGGCGCACCCGGCCCTTTTTGGTGCGGAGCGCCCCCACCGCCTCGGTCAGCCGCCAGAAGGGGCTCTCGACCGCCCCGCCGTAGCCGCCCGAGTGAAGGTCTTTTCCCGCTCCCCGGCAGGTGAGCTCGATGTAGAGCAGCCCCCGGCAGCCGAGCGCGATCGTGGGCCGCGCGGAAGGGTGCATGGAGCCATCCGACGAGCAGGCGATGTCGGCCTTTAAGAGCGCCTTGTTCTTCCGGACGAACTCGCCCAGGTTCGGCGAGCCCATCTCCTCCTCGCCCTCGATGAGGAACTTCAGGTTGATGGGAAGCGGCGTATCCGTCGCGTGGTAGGCCTCGACCGCCTTGATCTGGGCGAAGTGCTGCCCCTTGTTGTCGCCCGAGCCGCGCGCGTAGATTCTTCCGCTCCGGATCTCGGGCGCGAAGGGGTCGGAGGTCCACCCCTCGGCGGCGTCCGCGGGCTGCACGTCGTAGTGGCCGTAGATGAGGAGGGTCGGGGCGCCCTCGGGGCCCTTGGCCTCGCCATAGACGAGCGGAAGCCCCTTGGTCTCCATGATCTTCGTCTCGATCCCGGCCCGGTCCATCACCCCGGCCAGAAACTCGGCCCCCTCGCGGACGCGGTGGTTCGTCGTGCTGATGCAGGGAATTTTCAGGAAATCGATCAGCTGGCGGATATTTTCTTCGCGGCGGGCGCGGAGATGGTCGATAACAGCGGACATGGTTCCTCCCGGAGTAAAGAGTCATGCACGGGTCGCGTTGCCTCAAAGGGGCTGGGTCATTATGCTCTGAGATTGCCGCTTTGAGAAAGGCCCCGCAATATCCCGGCTCAGGAGGAGCCCCGAATGCATCCCGATCGACCGGACAAAAGAAAAGTCCCGGTGCGGCCCCTGACACGGGGGGCGCTGCGCCCCCGGCGGCTCGTGCTTCTGATATTTCTTCTCCTCGCGGTGACGAGCTGTGTCCGTGCGCGGACAGCGGGGCTCCGGCCGCCGGATGCGCCCGTCTATTCATATCTCGAGAAATCCGTCGTCCTCACCGGCGCCCGCGAGGACGCGCCAGTGGAGAGCTACCTCGTGCGCCCGGACGCGCCGGGGCGGTTTCCCTGCGCCGTTCTCCTGCACGGCAAGGGCGGCTGGTGGCGGGCCTACATCCGCTACGCGCACGAGCTGGCCGAGCGGGGGGTCGCCTCGCTCATCGTGGACTACTATTCGGCCCACTACGTCGATCTGGAGGGACTGAACGTCCCCTTCCCCCATCGGAAGAAGCAATTCGAGCTTCAGAACCAGGACGTCGCGCGGGCGGCGGCGGCCTTCGCGCAAAGGCCCTTTTGCGCGGGCGGGCAGGTCGGCCTGATCGGCTTTTCGATGGGGGCGGACAAGGCCATCCGCGCCGCCGCCGAGCGGCCCGAGGTGAAAGCCGTGGTCGGCTACTACGGCCCTTACGACTACGTCTCGTTCATCCGCCACCGGGTGAACGCTGTCCTCCTCGCGCTGGCGCCCGAGGACGCGCTTCGCTGGAAGCGCTACATGGAAAAGAACAGCCCGCTATTACTGGCGAACAAGGTGCGGGCGAACGTCCTCCTTTTTCACGGCGCCGAGGACCGGACGATCCCCGTGCGGCAGTCGGTCCAGATGGCCGAGGCCCTCAACAAAAACGGCGCGTCGGGCGCGCGGATCAAACTCTACGAGGGCGTGGGGCACAACTTCGTCCTCCGGTTCCGGCGGCAGGGCCCCGAGCGCCAGGATTCGCTCCGGGAGACGATCGCATTTTTAAAGAAAAATCTGCCGGGCCGATCCGGCTCCTGAACGGAGACCCGCATGGACACGACGCCGGACGGAAGGCACGGGAAGAGCGAGGCCTGGGCCCGCGAGTGGGTGGGCCGGTGCGCTCTGGACCCGCCCGGCGACGTCGCCGCCGGAAGCTGGGGCACCTGGCGGGTCACCTTTCACGTGGGGCGCTACGGGGTGGACGACGGCGGAACGCTCGTCCTCTCGCGGCGCTTCGCGAGCGACTGGGCGCGGCCCCAGACGGAAGATCCGGCCGGAGACCATTACGCGAGCGTCTCGACGACGGGGAACGCTTCCTTGAGACTTCGCTGGGATCCGAAATCGAACATCCGGCCCTGGCAGCAGGGCCTCGCGGTCGACGTCTTCGACAGCTATCTCGCCGAGGGCGATACGGTCACGATCACGCTGGGAGACACCTCGGGGGGCGGGCGCGGAACGCGGGCGCAGACGTTCTGCGAAAACAGATTCCGCCTCCGCCTCTTTGCGGATTGCTTCGGCTCGGGCAGATTCATCGAGGCGGGGGACACCCCCACCTTCGCCATCGTCCCGGGGCCGCCCGCGCGGGTCGTCCTCCACGGCCCGACCGAGCAGGCGGCGGATGAGGCATCGTGGCTCATGGTCAAGCTCGAAGACCGCTGGGGAAACCCCTGCCACGATGCCGAGGGGACGGTCCGCCTCCAGACCGAGGGCGGCGCCTGCGGGGGCCTGCCAAGAGAAGTCGAATTTAAAAATGAAAATCCCGCCGTCGTCCGCCTCGAAGGCCTTCGCTGGGAGTCGGGGGCGCTCGGGCGCGTTCGGGGAGCGCTCGAAGGCGCGGACGCCATCTCCGGCTTCAGCAACCGCGTCCGGGCGATGGAGAAAAAGCACAAATGGCGTCCCTTCTGGGGCGACCTCCACGGCCAGAGCGAGGAGACCGTCGGGACGAACACGGTGGACGACTACTTCGCCTTCGCGCGGAACAAGGCCGGGGCGCAGTTCTCCTGCCATCAGGGGAACGATTTTCAGGTGACCAAGGAAACATGGGACGCCATCCGCGACGCGACGCAAAAATACAACGAGCCGGGCCGCTTCGTGACCTTCCTCGGGGTGGAGTGGTCCGGGGTGACGGGCATGGGCGGCGACCGGAACGTGATGTACCTGAACGGCGACGGCCCGCTCCACCGGACGAGCCACTGGCAGATCGACGACTGGGGCGATCAGGAGACCGATCGCTATCCCCTCGACAAGCTCTATGAGGCCTTCGAGGGACGGGAGGATGTCATGCTCGTCCCCCACATCGGAGGCCGCCGGGCGAGCACGGACTACTACCATCCCGGCCTCGAGCGGGTGATGGAGATTTACTCCTCGTGGGGATGCTTCGAGTGGTTCGTCGAGGAAGCGCTCGAGCGCGGCTGGCGGATCGGCATCACGGCGGGGAGCGACGGCCACAAGGGCCGGCCGGGGGCGAGCTACCCGGGCGCGGCCATCTTCGGCGTCTACGGCGGGCTGGCCTGCATCTACGCGGAGACGCTCAACCGCGAGGGCCTCTGGGAGGCAATCCGCGCCCGCCGCGTCTACGGGACGACGGGACAGAAGATTCACCTCTCCTTCTCCTCGGGCGATCATTTCATGGGCGAGGAGTTCGAATCGGACGATCCGCCCGCCTTCCGGGTACGCGCGGCCGGGGAGCGCGGGATCGAATCCGTCGAGCTCAAGCGCGCCTCGCGCGTCATCGCCTCCAGGCGCCCCAAGGACGGCGTCGCCGCGGGCACGGACTGGTTCCGGGTGGCCTGGAGCGGAGCGCGCATCCACCAGCGGAACCGCCAGACGCACTGGCACGGGGGGCTGAGCCTGGATCGGGGGGCGATCCGCGAGGCCCGGAACTGGCAGGTGGACAACCTCGAGGAAGGGATTCAGGAGGCCGGGGATCAACATCTCCTCTGGCGGAGCCGGACGACGGGCGACGCAGACGGGGTGGAGTTCCGCCTCGAGGGCGGGGGCGCCGCGACGCTCACGTTCGGCACCGATGTGGTCCGCTTCGAGGTGGGGCTCGACACCGTGGGCCCGGAGCCGCATGTCGTGGAGGCGGGGGGCGTCCGCCAGCGGGCGTGGGTCCAGCGGATCAGCCCGGCGCCCGGGCCGGCCGAGGTGGAATGCGCGTTTCAGGTGAGTGATTCAGATTTCGAGCCGGGGTGGAACCCCTACTTCGTCAAGATCACCCAGGAGGACGGCGCGATGGCCTGGAGCAGCCCGATCTTCGTCCATCGCAAATAGTTCAAGAATGACTTTAATAAATGACAAGTAACCTTCTAGAAACCATCCCTGAAGACTGGAACCGGGCGCTGGCCATCGTGGCCCATCCCGACGACATGGAGACCGGCGCCGCCAGCGCGGTGGCGCGCTGGACCGCCCATGGCAAGGAGGTGGGCTACGTTCTCATGACGCGGGGCGAGGCGGGGATCGACGGGCTCTCGCCCGAGGAGGCGGGCCCGATCCGGGAGGAGGAAGAGCGGAACAGCGCGCGCGTCGTCGGCGTGAAGCGGGTGGATTTTCTCGGCTACACGGACGGCGTGATCGAGTACAACCTGGGGCTGCGCCGTGACCTCGCCCGGCAGATCCGGGCCGACCGGCCCGAATTGATCATCACGCTTTCCCATCATCTCACCTGGCCGGGCGGGCCGCTCAACATGGCCGACCACAGGTGGCTGACCCTGGGCATCCTGGATGCGGCCCGGGACGCGGCCAACCGATGGATTTTTCCCGAGCTCATCGAGGAAGGACTCGAGCCCTGGACCGGGGTCCGGATGGTGCTCCTGAGCGGCTCCCCCGCGGCGACCCACGCCGTCGATACCACCGACTTTCTGAGCAAGGGAATTTCATCCCTTCAGGAGCACAAGATTTACAACGAGAATCTGGCGGGGGGCTTCGACCCTGTCCAGTTCCTGACCGACATGGCGGAAAAGGCCGGGAAACAGTCGGGGTTCCGGTATGCCGCCTCCTTTGAGGTGATCTCGATCTGATCAGCGGGAGGTCGTCCCGGTTCAACCCGGGAGGGGCTATCCCTCCACCTTTTTCAGCGTGGCGATAAAGCGCTCGAGGAAATCGGCGTCTTTGTAGGGGAGCCGGCCCCTCAGGTTGTCCGCCGTGGCGCCCGGGCTGATCCGGCTGACCTCGGCCATGTGGGAGCGGGCTTCTTCGAGTTTCCCCGCCTCGGCGAGGGCGAACGCCAAGTAGGCGTGGGCGGGCAGAAAGTTGGGGTTGAGCGCGATCGAGGTCTTGAACTGCGCGATGGCCTCTTCCTTCTTTCCGCTCAACATCAACGCATGGCCCAGCAGCCACGGAACACCGGCGCGGGTATTGGTGGGGTTCAGGCGCATCGCTTTTTCGACGAGATCGATCGCCTTTTCCGGCTGCCCGGACCAGACCAGTATCTCGCCCAGCACCTCGTAGCCGTCGGCGTCGTTGGGGTTGAGCCGGATGGTTCGCCGCGCCTCGGCGATGGCGCTTTCATGCTGTTTTTTCCACAGATATATTTTGCTGAGCAGCTTATGAAGCTTGGGCGCCGAATCGTCGATGGCCCGGGCTTTTTTCGCGAGTTCCAGCGCGCGGTCCAGCGTCCGGGGATCCTGGGTCCACTGAAACGTCCAGCTCAGAATGTAGGTCCAGCCCAGGCCGACATACGCCTCCGCGTAATTCGGGTCCAGGGTAAAGGCTTTTGTGAATAATTCCCGGGCCCGGGCGACCGACTCCTGCGTGGAGCGGTGCATGTTCCTCACCCCGCGAAGGAAGAGATCGTAGGCCTCCAGATTTTCGGTAGGTTTGTGGCCGAAGCGCGCCTGTTCTCCCCGGGTCAGCTTGACCTTCAGGGCGGCGACGATCTTTTTGGGGACCTCGTCCTGCACCGCGAAGATTTCCGCCAGCTTCCGGTCGTAGCGCTCGGCCCACATGTGAAAGCCGGTCTGGGCGTCGATGAGCTGCGCCGTGATCCGCACCTGGCCGCCCGCCTTGCGCACGCTGCCCTCGAGGATGTAGCGCACCCCCAGCTCCCGGCCCACCTGCTGCACTTTCACCGACTTGCCCTTGTAGGTGAAGGCGGAGTTCCGCGCGATGACGAAAAGCCCGGACACCTTGGAGATGTCGGTGATGAGATCTTCGGTGATTCCGTCGCTGAAGTAGTCCTCTTCCGGATTGCCGCTCATGTTGACGAAGGGAAGAACGGCAAGGGAGGGCTTGTCGGGCAGGGTGAGCGCCTTTTGGCGCATGAAGGCTCTCATCGGGCTGCGCATCAGCATGGAACGCGGAGATGGGGGGGGCGCCTGGGTCCCTTTCTGCGGGGGGGGGGTTCCCGGACGATATCGAAATATCCGGCCAGCACGACGGCCGACGCGAGAGCCGCCAAGCCGGCCACCGCCGCCCACTTCCAGTAATGCGCGGCTGTTTTTTCTTTCTGCGGGGCGGCCTTTCCCGGAATTTCCGCATCGGCGGCGGGGTCGCCGGGCGCCATCTTCACCCGGTAGACCCCCACCGGCCGGGCGATGTTCTTCACCGTCTGCTCGCCCATGAACTCGTAGCCCAAGGGCAGTTTGCTCTCGACCTGATCGTAAACCGTCGCGGAAATACAGATGCCGCCACCCTCGGCGAGACTTTCCAGCCGCGCCGCGATGTTGACCCCGTCTCCGTAAATCCGCTCGCCTTCCACCACCACATCGCCCAGGTTGACCCCGATGCGAAACACCATCTTCCGGTGATCGGGAAAATCGGCGTTCAGGACCTCGAGCGCTTTTTGAATCTCCACCGCGCTCCGCACGGCATCCAAGACGCTGGCGAACTCCGCCAGTATGTTGTCCCCCGGCGAGTCCACCACCCTTCCGCGATGCTGGCGGATCAAATCGAACATCACCTCCCGATGGCTGGTCAGGGTGCGGATGGTGGCTTCTTCATCATCGCCCATGAGGCGGCTGTAGCCCTGGACATCGGCGCTGAAGATGGCGGCGAGCTTTCGATTCACCGGTTGCGGTTCCACGTATGGCCTCCTCGGAAAACCATTCTACTTTTACACCCCGAAGATGGCGAGCGACGTCATTTTCCGGGACTTCCCGGGAATCGGGCGAGGGAGAGGGAGAGGAGGTCCGGAACCACGCCCGCTCAACGCCCCCGCAAGGTTAGACGCCCGAAGGTCCATGGCGCGTCCGAAAGCCGCGCCCGGACAGAGGTGGCGGCTTCAACGGCTGAGGACCTATTTTACATCATGTGGCTCCCGGCCGAGGTGGATTGGGGGGTTCAAATAATGGAACCCGATTTCGAGCCGGGGTGGAAACCCCGCTTCGATAAAATCACGCAGGAAGAAGGCGCGATGGCCGGGGGGCCCGATCTTCGTCCGGCGGGGGGCAAGGCAGCCCTCCGGGGGACTATCATTGAGCCAATCGATTTTGTAGGATTAACCTGTCTGAGCCCGGACAGTCGTCTTTAAATTCATCTCCCCGTTGAAGAGGAACCGAATGCTCGACACGAAACTAGACCCGAAAGAGATTGATGCGCTGACAGAGAAGCACTACAACGGCACGATCGCAGGAATTGAATGGACCCACGAAACACTCGCCCTCTTCCGGATAAAACCGGATTTCCCCATTCCCGAATACAAATCAGGCCAGTACACGACACTGGGGCTCGGCAACTGGGAGCCGCGCCACCCGGACGCCATCAAGGAAACCGACATCGACGAGAAGAAAATGCGGCGCGTGGTCCGGCGGGCGTATTCGGTCTCGCATCCGGTGGTGAACTCGAACGGGGAGCTCTACGACCCGGCGAAGGTGGACTTTCTCGAGTTTTACATCGTCATGGTGACCGGGGA
>CAMYJL010000062.1 GCA_947258645.1 uncultured Nitrospinota bacterium | reverse complement strand
GGCTGGACAGTTTTCCCGACCCAGGAGAACTACCCCGCCGGCGAGATGGCCTGGGCGGGGGCGGTCGCCTACTGCAAATGGAAGGAAAAGCGCCTGCCCAGCGAGGCCGAGTGGGAAAAAGCCGCCCGGGGCAAGGACGGCCGCCTCTATCCCTGGGGAAACCAGAAGCCCTCGAAAGAGCTCGCCTTCCTCAGCGAGTTCCGGAACGAAACCGGCCCGGTCGGCCAGCATCCCAAGGGCGCCAGCCCCTACGGCATTCTCGACATGGCCGGGCAGGTCTGGGAGTGGACCCGTTCTCTCTACCGTCCCTATCCCTACAAACCCGACGACGGCCGTGAAAACCTGGAGGCCGAGGGCCCCCGCGTCGCCCGGGGCGGAAATTCCGCCAGCCTCCCCGAAGAACTCACCGCCAGCGCCCGCGAGCCCGTTTTCCCCGGCCGCCTCGATTCCGGGCACCGCTACATCGGATTCCGCTGCGCCTCGAAAGTTCAGCTCGTGATGTAGGCCGGAACCAGCATCTGGAAGAGAATGGATTTATTAAATCGATGCAATTCAATAGCTTAATTCGATAAAATTGATGGGGTGATATCGGTTATTTTTGCAAGAGATATTAAATTATTCTCCGTATGGGAGGTTTGCGCAACGCCCCCCACCGGGCGCAGGCGCTTCGTCGTTCAGTCCGAGAGAGAAACCCCGTCCGCCGTCGCCAGCCGCACGTTCGACCTCACCCAGCCGCGCGGGCAAAAAAATCGACCCGTTCGTCTGAAACACTTTCCGTGAGCGCACAAGGGCAGGGCGCTTGCCCGGCAACCGGCCCCTTTGGTACGTTTTCCGCGAGGGGAATAAAAACCGCAGGTCGCCCATTACAAGGGGATAGGCGCGTTCATCGGCCTGCCGCCGCAGCCGTTCGAAAATCTGAAAGCCTGGATCTGCCGCGAACCCCGGAATTGAATGAATGGAAAGGAAACAAGTCAATGCGGAAACACCCCCTGTGTCTCAATATGCTCGTCCTCATTTTCGCTCTTCTTCTCGCGCCCGCCGCCGCCCTCGCCGGCAACGAATGGCGGCCCTACGACCGCGCCGCCTTCGAGAAGGCCCGGGCCGCCGGCCAGACCGTCATCGTCTCCGTACACGCCGACTGGTGATCGGTCTGCGCGCGGCAGTTGCCGCTCACGCAGGCCATCCTTCATGAAAAACCCTTCGCGAACGTTCCCGCCTTCCAGGTGAACTTCGACACCCAGAAAGAATTCCTCCGCACCCACCGCGTCCGCTGGCAGACCACCCTCGTCGTCTTCAAGGGCAATAAAGAAGTCGGCCGCTCCACCGCCGACCTCGACAAAGACAGCATCCGCAAACTGTTTCTGAAAGGGCTTTAGGGCAGGGCGCTCCCCCATCTTCCCCCAGAGGGAGAAGGGATTTTTCTATTCAAATTGCAAGGGCGGCCCTAGGTGGTCGCCCGGATTCTTTTGCGTACAGGCAACCGATTGATGTAAAACGCCCGAAATTTTCCCGAAACCCCGCCGCAACATTCCCCGTGTACATTTTTTATTGGACCTGGAAGTCATTTGGCCCCAGATTGAACAGAGGAACCCTTTGATGCGGACGGACATTTTCAGGCGCTTGCAGTCGCTTTTTTCGAAAACCCTCCCCGGCGGAGTCAAACGGCTGTTCGGATGGCCTCAGGCCGCGCTGGAATCCCTCTCGGCCACCGACTCCGAATACGGTGAAATCCTCCGCGCCGCGCAACGGCTCCGGATGGGCGAGTTCCTGTTCCTTCAGGCGGCCTTTTACCGGCACTTTGGCCGGGAGATGACCGAAGCCGAAACCAACCACTATTTCCGCACCTTCATCCTCAAGCACCAAATCCCCTGGTGGGCCCGCGAAGCCGCCCGCAGCATCCTTCGTGACCGCCCTTCCAAAGCCGCGTAGCGGGGGGATGCGAGGACGACCGCAGGGACCGCCCCTGCGGACCGGACCCACCCCCCGCCGATCCCGCCCGAACGAGTTGAAAAAAATCTCAGATCCCATAATATCAACCTTCAATAGCTCTCCCGCTAAAAATATATTTTCCAGGCGGACGCGATGGAATATTCCCGCGACGCCCGTTCGCGCGTTCAACTGACAATGCCGCCAAGGCCATGAAGGGAGTAGCCACATGTCGCATTTTCACCGGTATCGAATCTTCGCCCCGCTTTTATTCGCGCTCGCCGTTTTCCTGACGGGGGCAGGACCCGCACAGGCCGCCAAGTTCGACAACCCCGCCCGCGATTTCCTGTTCGGCAACCACATCGACACCCATCAGCAGAGCAAGCTGAAAGAGAAAAACGGCGTCCCCGCCTCCCTCTCCGGGAAACTCTACATCATCTTCACCGGCGAGACCGACGCCGCCTCGGGGCTTCCGGTCGCGCGCCATCCCCGCGGTAGCTCGCACGATGAAGTCTGCGATGTCGATGTCGATTGCGTCGCCGGCTGGACGTTCGACGCCGTGCCGGGAGCGGCGAAATTTCTCTACCACAACGGCGTGAACGGCGACGATCATCCGGTGTGGATGGTAAACCGCGTCGACATCCCCCAGCCCGGCAGCTTCACCCACTTCCACTGGATCGCGGCGGACAGCACCGATCCCGCAGCCTCCAGTGTTCCTCCCGAATGTGACAAAGATAACGCAGGGCAACTTGAAGACACCGCTCCTTCCGCCGTGAACAAAACGTGCGACGGCTGGTTCCTCGAGCTTCGCGCCGTCAAGAGCTTCGCCTTCGAGCACGGCGGCGAAAAGATCCCCGTCCGCGCCGGGATCGACACCAACACCCACACCAACCTCGTCACGAACTACGCCGAGGTCGGGGGCATCACGGCCACGAGCCCCTGACAGCCGCGCGGCACCATCTGCTCCCCATGGGGGCGTGGCGCGGCCAAACCGTCTGACGCCCTCCTACGGAAAGAACGCGGCAGATTCATCGCAGGTCCGAGAAGGGAAGGTGTGCGTAGGGGCACCCCCGTGTGGTGGCATCCGCGAGGGTGCCCTTATTCTCTTTTCGGGTGGCTACGCGCAGGGCAGGGGCGCCCGGCCGATAGCCCGGCGAGAGCCGGATGAAGGGAATCCACCCCCGCCGATCTGATACGATGCGCCTTCTTCCCGGAACCCTCAATAAAGGAGACGCCATGCCCCCCGTCGCCGTCATCGCGACCGTCCGCGCGCCCGTCGAGCGCGTCTTCGACTTCATCGCCCACGTCGAGACCCACCCCCAAATCGCCGACTTCAGCCAGGAGGTCCGGATCGTCTCCGAAGCGAAGGCCGGCCCCGATCTCCGCTTCCACCAGATCTACACCAACGGCGACGAGCACGACTCCGAGATCACCGTCTGGGAGCCCCCCTCGAAGATCGCCTGGCAGAACTTCGAAGCCGGCGCCAGCGAGCCGGTCCAGATCATCACCTATTATTTCGAGCCCGAAGGCGAGCTCACCCACATCCTCCATACCGTCGAGTGCGCCGCCTACGAAAACCAGGCCCGCCACCGCGACGGCACCGAGCGGAACATCCGGGAGCTCGCGAATCTGAAAAAGATCCTGGAGGGGTAGGGGTCTGTCATTCTGAATCCTGAGCAAAGCGAAGGATGAAGAATCTCCGGCCAGAGGTGACTCAGCAAGACAAAAATAACCTCCCCCATCCCGGCCTTCTCACTTCGACCGTCCGCAAGCGGACGGGCCGCCGCATGCGGCCCTAAAATGGCGGGGCGCGGTGAGAATCGTTCGGTGAGACGGGTTTTCCCTCCCCCCAACCCCCTCCCGGCGGGAGGGGGAGCGCGATCTTTATTTCTTCAGCTTGCCCATGACCTCGAGCAAATGATCGGGCGTGATGGGGATGCGGGTGATGCGGGCGCCGATGGCCTGGCTGACGGCGCATGCGACCGCGGCGGCGCCGGCAGTGCAGGGCGGCTCGCCGATGCCCTTCGCGCCGTAGGGGCCGATGCCCTCGCCCGACTCGGCGATGACGTCCTTCCACTCGGGCGTCTCCATCGCGGTCGGGATGAGGTAGCCGTGGAACTCGTTGTTCACGATCCCGCCCCCTTCGGTCTGGACCTCCTCGGTGAGGCCGTGGCCGATGCCCATCATGGTCCCGCCCTCGACCTGGCCCTCGACGAGCTGGGGGGAGATGGCCTGGCCCACATCGTGCCCGGCGACGTAATGGAGGAGGCGGATCTCGCCGGTCTCGATGTTGACCTCGACCTCGGCGGCGTGGACGCCGAAGACGTAGTCCATCCAGCCCCCTGCGTCCCCGTATTGTTCGTTCCCTTCGAATTCGTGGACGCCGAGCTTGACCTCGCCCGTCGCGTGGAGGGCGACTCCCATCGACTTGCACTGCTTGACGGCCCCGGTGATGTTGACGGAGCGGTCTTCCGCGCCGCGAACGAAAATTTTTCCTTGAACGATGTCGAGGTCTTCGGGGGCGGCTTCGAGCAGCTCGGCGGCGCCTTGGAAGAGGCGTTCCCGGAGTTCGGTCCCGCAACGCTGGGTCGATCCCCCGGAGATCAGCGTCTGGCGGCTGCCCGCCGTCATGCCAACGAGGGGGGTGACGTGCGAGTCGGACATCACCACCGTCACGCTTTCCAGCGGAACGCCCAGGGACTCGGCGGCGATCTGGCGGTAGGCCTGGGTCTGGCCCGCGCCGACGTCGCACGCGCCGGCGCGCAGGTTCACGCTGCCGTCGGCCTCGATGGACATATAGGCCCCGCCATCGTTCCGGGGCCGGCCGTAGCCCGCGATGTTGGCGATGTAGCCCACCCCGCGCCGCCAGGGGCCGCCGCTCTCGCCGGGGGAGGCGCCGGCCGGGCGGCCGATGGATTTTTCGGCCTGCTCCGCCAGCTCGGGAAGCATGACCCGCGTGGGGACGGGCTGTTTCTGCATGAGGGTCTTGCCCTTCCGGATGAAGTTGCGGCGGCGGAATTCGAGCGGGTCCAGCCCGAGCCGCTTCGCGACCTCGTCCATCTGGGACTCGTAGGCGAAGCAGACCTGATTCGCCCCGACCCCGCGCATGGCCTCGGTGAAGGGGTTGTTCGTGAGGACGGCGCGGGCGCGCCCCCGCGCGCTGGGAATCTCATACGGCCCGCCGCTGACGCACAGCGCACCGAGGACGAGGCCCTTGCTGTTGCTGGGATAGGCGCCCGCGTCGGCGATGATGTCCACCTCGACGGCGGTGAGCTTGCCCTCCTTCGTCGCGCCGGTTTTGTAGCGCATGATGAAGGGGTGTTTCTTGCTACACTGGTCCATGGACTCTTCGCGCGTGTAGGCGATGCGAACGGGACGGTGCGTTTTCACGGCGAGCAGCCCGAGGTACGCCCCCAGGAGAGGATGCTCCTTGCCGCCGAAGGCGCCGCCCAGCATCGGGCAGTCGTAGCGCACCCGGCTCGAGGGAAGCCCCAGCGTCGCGGCGACTTGCTGGAAGTTCTCGATGGTCTGGGTGGGAACGCGGATGTTCACCACGCCGCGCTCGTCCACCCAGCCGACGCCGCCTTCGGGCTCGATGAAGGCGTGATCGACGCAGGCGGCGAAATAGACGTTCTCGACGACGACGTCCGCCTCACGGAAGCCCGCCTCGAGGTCGCCCTTGTCCGTCTTCCAGTCGCAGAGAACCTCGCCCTCAAGGTTTTCGAATTCATACAGGCCGGGCAGCGGCTCGTAGTCGATCCGGACGAGCTGCGCCGCCTGCTCGGCGAGGTCGTGCGTCTCGGCGGCGAGAATCGCCACCGCGTCGCCGGCGAAGCGAACCTCGCCATCGGCCAGGACGGGATAGTAGGGATACCGGCCCGCGTTCGCGCCGGGGATGTCCTTCGCCGTCAGGACGCAGTGCACCCCCGGAAGGGCGAGGGCTTTCGAGGCGTCGATCTTCTTGATGCGCGCCGGAACGGCCGAGGCGCGGATCACTTTTCCGTGAAGCTCGCCCGGCAGACGAAAATCGTCGCCGTAAACGGTGTCGCCCACCGCCTTGGCGAGGGCGTCTTCCTTTTCGGGGGAACGTCCTACATATGTCATCTCAGGCATGAATTGGCCCACCTATTCGTTTGGAGATGGAACCGGGAGCGGGGCATTCCCGCGCTCCCTCCCCGTTTAACCGCGATAATTGGAAACCTCGACCACCTTCCCGGTGGCCACGCTTTCGACGATGGCCTCGAGGACGGCCACGACCTCGATGCTCGCCGGGCCACCCGTCTCGGGTTCTCCGCCTTCCCGGATGCATTTCGCAAACTCGGTGATCTGATCGGCCAGGGCGTCGCCCCCCTTGCAGGGGATTTCCTCGCGAGCCATCTGATCCAGCTTCTGGAAGTAGAGCTTCTCACCCTCTTCCTCGGTCCAGGCGTTGGCCTCGGTGCCGAAGACGCTGTTCATGCAGATTTTGGGGATCACGTAGGTGCAGTTGATGTACCCGAGCGGGCCGCCCTCGAATTCGAGGATGACGTTCGTCACGTCATCGAGGTTTCCTTTCCCGAGGATTTTTTTGCTGAACGCGGACAGCCGCTTCACCGGGCCGCCCAGGTAGTGGAGGTTGTCCACCATGTGGACGCCCAAGCCCGTCATGCCGCCCGCCGGGCATTCGGCGGCGTCGTTGCGCCAGCCCTGGCGGGGATTTTGTCCCGCTGCCAGGGAGAGGTTCCCCTCTATGTGATGGACCATCCCCAGCTCGCCCTTGTCGATCATCTCGCGCAGGCGCCGGTTCCCGCCCTGGCGGCGGCGGTTATGGCCGACCTGGAGGGTGACACCCGCCTTTTGGGTGGCCTCATATGCCTTCCGCCCGTCGGCCACGGTCAGCGTGAGGGGTTTTTCGACGAAAACGTGTTTTCCGGCCGAGGCCGCCTGACAGATGATGTCCGGATGGGTAGAATGCGGGGTGGCGACGAGGATGCCCTCCACCTCGGAGTCGTTCAGCACCTCGTCCAGGCTCGCCGCCGGGCGGCAGCCGAACTTTTCAGCAAACGCCTTGCGGCTGTCCTCGCTCCGGGCAAAGCCCGAGACCACTTCAGCGGCGCCGCTGCGGTTGACCGCTTCAACCAGAACCCCGGCCCACCAGCCGAGACCTACCGACGCCAGACGTACCTTATCTCCAGCCATGATCTCTCCTTTTCAGATAAACCGGAAATCTCGTTTTTCACGCTTTCCCGTACCGCCATTCCGTGGAAAACACGTGGATTCTTCGAATGGAAAAGGAACCATAGATCAACGGGGGAAATTCGAAAACCCCTGCCCGGGGAAATGAAACGAAGCAAAATCACGGGACTCTTCAATATATGGAATGGCAAAAAAAAATCTCCTCCCGCCGAAGCGGGAGGAGATTTTTTAGGGGGGAGACAACAAGAATAATGCCGTGGCGGAGGAGCGTCGACCCAATCGACAACTCCTTCCGCCTGCTGGATTAGATGTGCCGCCTTATCCACCCAATCCAACATTGTATCTGCCCCGTATAGGTGCAATCGTCATACCAAATCAAAAATAACGACAACTGATTGATAGTATTAAGGAATCTCTATATCGCTCCGTCGGGAAAGTTGCCAATATGTCAGAACGACGTCTATATTTTTCGTCAAACTGGCTGAAAGCCTTGCCAGAGTGGCATTTTCCCCCTACTCCCCCCGATGTCACCCCGTTGACGGGAAAGTCAAACCATTGAAGGGATTTTCCGCTCCGATGGTCGCTTTAATACAAATAATGACGCCCTGGGAAAGGTGAAACGGACACGCCGGGTGCGCTCGGAAACGCGGCGGGGGGATCGGGCTATCTTTTTTTCTTCAACGGGCGGGGAAGCGATGAAAGCACTTCCTCCACCGCGGCGCGCATCTCATCCCCGTGCGCCAGGAGGGTCTCCCCCGTCCCCCGGCCTTCCCAAAGGAGGGCGCCGCTCGCCGCATCGAGCAACTTCATCTCTATCTCGGCCTTGCACCGGTACAATTTCGGGCATTGGCTCTTTCCCCTTTGGAGCAGGATGGCGTCCGCGCCGGATTTCCGAAACGATGAGAGGAGTTTATCCAGCTCCTTTCGGGACCAACCGGTTTCCCACCCCAAGCCTTCCGCCGCAACCGGCCAGGCCAGAAGCTCGTAGCCCCGCTTGAGTAAAACTTCCTCGGTGAGAAAGGTGGCCTCCACCTGATCGATTTTTTTCACGGTCGGCGAATCCAGGCCGGCATTGCGGTAGATGTCCCGGAAATATCCCGTCCAGTCGTGGGAGTAGCGGAACGGGACCACGGCAACCGTCCGGACGGTGGAGAGGCGACCCGGATTGACCATGCGATTGACCTGATAAATCTCGTAGGCGCAGCCCCCGATGGCCATCAGCAGGAATACCGTCACCCCCAGGGCCACGAGTACGACTTTCCTCATGGAAGGGCTCAATTCCCTGCCACCCACATAGATCCGATCCGGAACCATTCGAGAAATTGGTTTGCGCTCCAAGTGTAGGCGATCAGGCTTTCATGAAACAGACCTCCCAGATACGAATGGAGGACGCCGCCGCCGGTTGAAAGAAAGATGGTGCTTCCGGCAAACAAAATGCCAAAAAGGTAAACAACCGACCAGGAGAAAAGCTTCCCGCCCTGATCGATGTCCGGTTGCGAGGTGGCGAGCGTCCGGAGCGTCATGGTGAAGTGAAAGGCGAGCGTCAGGCCGGTCAGGAAGGCGATTGCCGGGCGGAAACGGGCGTTTCCGAGCCCCCATTCGAGGGCCGCGCCCGCCAGGAGGACAATGGCGGTGAGCAAGGGGAAAAAATAAGGCGCGAGCGTGATGACAAAGTTCGTCCCGCTCATCGACACCTCGCCGCTCTGCCGGGAGACAACAAAGCGGCTCACCCGCTTGCCGAACAGGACGGCGAAGATGAGATGGGTGAACTCATGCGTGAAGGTATAGAGAAACTCGGGCGGCCGGACACGGTGCCAGAGAAGGTAAATCCCGGCGCCCGCAATGAAGGCCCATCCTGCCGGAACAAGGACCCAACCCGACCCGCCGCCAGCGGAGGCGACAAAGGCCTGCGGGAGCGTCTGGCCCAGGGCGACCGAAGCCGCCCAGCACGCGGGGAGCACCGCTACCGCGGCGGCCCAGGCCGTCAGCCTGATGAAAACGAACCTCAACTGCCCTGTCCTCTGAAAAGTACCGATTTCCTAATCGGTATCGCTTTTGACCACATCACCTAACAAGAATACATTCAGCCTCTTCCATTCCAAAGCCCCAAATTTCGCAACTCCGGGAAAGTTTTCACTTGATCGGGCGGCGCAACCGATCTATTATTTAACCATTCAGTTAAATATAATTGATGCCTACTGACAGGAGAACCGCATGACCCCCACCGATACCATCGCCAAGACCCTCGAGGCGAACGACATGCTCGTCCAGATGGCCCTGGAGGGCCTCACCGAGGAAGACCTCTTGAAGCAACCGAGCCCGGACTGCAACCCCATCGGGTGGCTACTCTGGCACCAGGCCCGCACCGAGGACAACATCCTCTCCCGGTTCAGCGGCAAGCCGACGGTCTGGGCCGGGGACAAATGGCACGAGCGAATCCAAGCCCCAGGCGGCCCCGAGGACGGCGGCGTCGGAAACACCATGGAGCAGGTGCGAGACTTCCGAGCCACGAAGTCGGACCTCCTCGCCTACGCCCAGGCGGTGCGCGAGAACACGCTCGCCGTTCTTCCCACGATCACACCGGATACCCTGGACCGGGCGGTCGCCGATCCTCCCCTTCCGTTTATCCAAAAAGAGAATGACTTCCTGGCCGTTCTTCTGACCGACTACTCCCACCACAGCGGGCAGATTTGCTACCTGCGCGGTTATCTGACCGGTAAGGGGTGGTTTTCGTTTTGATCCCTTTTCTATTTTCAAGGAGCGCGAAATGGAAGCAACGGAACTCATCGCAAAACTGCTCGAGATGAACAGCGGAATGATGGAGATGGCACTGGACGGTCTCCCGGACAATAAGCTGAACGAACCTCCGGGCGAAGACTGCAATCCCGTCGGATGGCTGCTCTGGCATAAGGCCCGCGTCGAGGACGCCGTCATTGCCCATACCACGGGAGGCTCCCAAATCTGGGTGGACGATGGCTGGGGAAAAAAATTTGAAACGGATCCTGCCCCGGATAATATGGGTTTTGGACAAAAGCCGGACAAAGTGAAATCGATGAAATTCACCAGGGACAATCTGGTGGGCTACGCCAGGGCGGTGCGCGAGAAAACGAAAGAGGCGCTCGAGTCGCTTTCCCCGTCCGATCTGGACAGGGAAATCCCGGACTTTCTTCCCGACCAGACGATCCGCGTCGGCGAATTGATTGGCCGGGGCATCCTGCTGGACAACTTCCAGCACAGCGGACAGGTCAGCTACCTGCGTGGCTATTACACCGGCTACGGCTGGCTCCCGTTTTAAAGGGGCACCGAGATGCAACCGTCTCCCGCCGTCCTCAACAAAACGTTCTCGGCGCTGGCCGATCCGACGCGGCGGGCGATTCTCTCCCGGCTGGCGCAGGGAGAGTCTTCAGTGGGCGAGCTGGCCGCGCCATTCGAGATGTCCTGGCCCGCGATCTCGAAACACCTGCGCGTCCTCGAAGACGCCGGGTTGATGAAGCGCGAACGCGATGGCCGGGTCCACCGCTGTCGCCTGGAGCCCACGCCCATGAAAGACGCCGCCGAATGGATCGCTTTTTACCGGCGGTTCTGGGAAGGGCAGCTCGACGCCTTGGCGAATTTTCTCGAAAACACTTCGGATAAGGAGATACAGAACTGGACCTCCCACAAACCCTCGTCGAAACGACGCTCGTCATCCAGCGCACCTTCAAGGCCCCGCGCGAAAAAGTCTTCCGCACGTGGACGGAAAAAGAAGCGATAAAACAATGGTGGGGCCCGGAAGGCTGTACACCTTCCAGCGTCGAGATCGACCTGCGCGTCGGCGGGCGTTTCCGCATCGACTCATGCAAGAGCGAGGCGGGCGAGGAGATTTTCGTCAACGGCGCGTACCGCGAGATTCAACCGCCCGAAAGGCTCGTCTTCACCTGGAACTGGGAGCCGCCGGGCATGGAGATTAGCGAGACGCAGGTGACCGTGGAGTTTCGGGTGCGCGGCGGTGGGACGGAGATCACCCTGACGCATGAGCGCCTGCCGGATGAAAAAACGCGCAACCTGCACGGCATGGGCTGGAACAGCGCGCTCGATTGTCTGGCAAAGCTTTTCGCTTAGCCGGTGGAATACACACGCTTTCGACAGGTGGCCCCAAAATGCCCGCCCCAGAAATGACGCTCCGCATCACGCAGACCTTTAAAGCCCCGCGGGAAAAAGTCTTCCGCGCGTGGACGGCGCCCGAAGAGTTGAAGCGATGGTTCGGCCCCGAAGGGGTGGCCTGCCCCGAGGCGGAAGTGGACCTCCGTCCCGGCGGCCGCTACCGAATCGCCTTTCTGGAACCCGAGGGAGACACGATTCGCGTGGGCGGTGTCTTCCAGGAAGTCCAGCCGCCCGAGAAGCTCGTCTATACCTGGGAGTGGGAGTCGGGCCGGTCCGCCGGCACGGGGGAAACCCTCGTGACTGTCGAATTCCGCGATCAGAAAGGTTCGACAGAATTGACCCTGACCCATGAGCGCTTCCCGAACGAGGAAACACGGGATCATCACGGATGGGGCTGGAACAGCTGCTTCGATTGTCTGGTCAAATTTCTTGCCTGACGCAACAAAAACACAAACCCAACAGGAGAAAATCATGGCGGCAAACGCCCAAAGAACACCCAATGAAATGTCCAAGAAGATCGACGACTACATCCTAAAAAGCAACGATGACAAGGAAGTGCCGCTATCGGAAGTTTTCGGCGCTCAAACTCGCCTCATCGTCCTCCACAACATGGGAGAGACATGCCCGACCTGCCTGATCTACGGCAGCGAATTCAACGGGGCGCTGAAACACCTCGAGGCCCGGGCCGCCTTCTGCGCTGTGGGGCCGGACGACCCGGCGACACAGAAAGCCTACGTGAAAAGAAACGGCTGGCAGTTCAACCTCTATTCGGGAAAAGAAAGCGCGTTCATCAAAGATCTGGGGTTCGAGGACGACGCGGGAAACGCCCTGCCCGGCGTATCCATCCTGCAGAAGAAGGATGAAACCATCACCCTCACCTCCCAGGTGAACATCGCCAAGGACGATTTTTGCCCCTCGGTGCTCGACGTGATCTGGATGCTCCCTGAAAACGGGGAGGAAAACGAAAAATGATAAACCGCCGTTTTCTCTCGGCCACAATCGGATACAAACGAAAAATGATAAACCGCCGTTTTCTCTCGGCCACAATCGGATACATCGTCGTTACCTTTATCGTTGCCGTCCTGTGGCATCTGGTTTTATTCAAGGGCACCTACGATCAACTCGGCTACATCTCACGAAAAGAGCCGAGCTTTCTACTCGGC
Source organism: uncultured Nitrospinota bacterium (assembly GCA_947258645.1). Lineage (GTDB taxonomy): Bacteria > UBA8248 > UBA8248 > UBA8248 > UBA8248 > CAMYJL01. The sequence continues at coordinate 6,609 of CAMYJL010000062.1, read as the reverse complement.
TTCCTCTCCATGATCTTTCAGGGCGCGGTGCTCGCCTGGCTGTTTCCGATCTTTTCGAAGGGAGAGACCACCCTTGGAAAAGGCGTTCGATTCGCCCTCGTGATGGGGATTTACTTCTGGAGCTGCCACGTTCTCGCCGCCGCGGCGAAGCATGATATCTCCCCCCTGCCCACTTTTCTCACGATCGAGACCGCGTTTCTCCTGCTTCAGTTTATCCTCGCGGGCCTGATTCTCGGGGTGGTCTACCGTTCGGATTCTTCCTTATCCGAGCCGGTTTTTGCTCATGAATAAAGAAACGGCGAAGAACCGGATGGATAAAGAAGAAATCCTGTTCGAGAAAATTTCGAAAAAGCTCTCCGGCGACAACAGAAACGTTACACCGGGGAAAATGATGTCCGCGCCCGGCATCAGATACAAAAACAAGGTATTCGCCTTCTATGCCAAAAAGGAAATGATCTTCCGGCTGGGCAAAGCGTTTCGGCCCGAAGAATTCAGAATCAAAAGCTACAGCCTACTCAGCCCCTTCAAGACCAAGCCACCTCTGACCGGGTGGTTTCAGATCCCCTACACAGAAAAAGGAAAGTGGGAAAAACTGGCCGGACAGGCGCTGGCGCTGATGACCCGCAAACTCGACAAAAAATAACGCGCCGCTTCACGATAGATTTGCGGACAGGCAAAAACATCCAAACAGGAGACTGGCCATGAGCGTTCTGAAAACAAATTCCGAATTCAGCCTCCGTCTCACGCGAACGTTCCAGGCTCCGCGCGAAAAGGTTTTCCGGGCCTGGACGGACCCGGAAGTCATCACCCAATGGTGGGGGCCGGAGGGGTGCTCCTCCCCCGGTGCCGAGATCGATCTCCGCACAGGCGGGCGGTACCGCATCGCGATGACGACGCCGGAAGAGAAGGAAATTTATTCTTTCGGCGAGTATCAGGAGGTCACGCCGCCCGAAAAACTCGTTTTCACCTGGATATGGGAAGGGCCTCCCGAGATGGAAGGGGTCGAGACGTTCATCACGCTGGAATTCGCCGAAAAAGGAGATGAAACCGAACTCACTCTCATCCACGAGCGCTTCCCGACCCAGAAGGACAAGGAAAATCACGAGTGGGGCTGGAACAGCTGCTTCGACTGCCTGGAGAATATGCTCTCCTGAGGTCCTTACACCCCTTCCGCCTTGAGCGGCCGGGCCATGAGTTCGCCGAGCGCCTCGTTGGGGTCTTTGCCCCGGAAGAGAATATTGTTGACCTGATCGCAGATGGGGAGTTCCACCCCGAACTTCTCGCCCAGGCCCACCGCCGCGGGCGCGGTGGCCACCCCCTCGGCCACGGCTGTCATCGACGAGAGAATCTCGTCCAGCTTCTCGCCCCCGCCCAGCCGGAGGCCGACCGTCCGGTTGCGGCTCAGATCGCCCGTGCAGGTCAGGACGAGATCGCCCATGCCCGCGAGCCCCGCGAGCGTATCGGCCCGCCCGCCCATCGCCACGGCGAGCCGGCTCGATTCCGCGAGCCCGCGCACGATGAGCGCCGCCCGGGCGTTGTAGCCGAGTTTCATGCCGTCCGAGATTCCGGCCGCGAGGGCAATCACGTTCTTGAGCGCCCCGCCGAGCTGGGTACCCACCGGATCCGTCGCGGTATAGACGCGCAGGCACAGTCCCGAGAGCGCCTCCTGCACCCGCTGGGCAATGCGTTCATCGGTCGAGGCCGCCGTGATGGCGGTCGGCATCCGCATGGCCAGCTCCCGCGCAAAGGTGGGCCCCGAAACGCAGGCGATCGGATTCGCCGCCCCGCGCGCTTTCAGGTTTTCTTCGATGATCTGCGTCGGAAGCGCCAGAGTGTTTTCTTCGACGCCCTTCGTCGCACTGAGGATCAGGGACTCTTCGTGAATCGAGGGGGCGAGGCGCTCCCAGACGGAGCGGAGAAACTGGCTGGGCACGACGCTCAGGATCATGTCCTGCCCGGCCGAGGCCGCTTCGGCCAGGTCAGAGGTGAAGCGGAGCTCCGGACTCAGCGAAATGGACGGGAGGTAGACTTCATTTTCCCGGCTCTCCCGCGCGCGCTCGCACAGATCGTCTTCGAGTACCCAGAGCGTAGCCTCGTGGCCGATCTCCGCGAGGAGATCCGCGAGCGCCGTTCCCCACGCGCCCGCGCCTATCACAGCCACCCGCATCGGGTTCATCGGCATCCCCGCAACGCCCATTGCGCCAAAACTGCCTACCTTTTCCGGGCGGTCTTTTTGCGAACAGTCTTTTTCTTGGCTGTGGCCTTCTTGGCCAGCGCCCGCTTTCGAGCGGCGTCGCCCGCCTTCACGGCTTTTTTGCCCGATCCGGTCTTGGCCTTCCACTTGAGCTTGTGTTTCAGGTGTTTCTCTTCGTCCCAGATGTGCTGCGACCCGTCGCCCATGAAGACGACGAAGACCTCGCAGCCGTCCGGATACTCATAGGGGCCGTGCGGAAGATCCCAGCCGAACACATAGTCGCCCGGGCGCAGATCCTTTCCCGCGACACACATCCGGCCCTTCGTGACGAGAATCGAATGCCAACTCTTGTGAGTATGCACCGGCTCGACGTAGCCCTTGGGGAATTTCACCTTCATGTCGATCCGCTTCATGGCCGGATCGTGGGCGAATATCTTGACCTTCACGCCCTTGGGCAGCGTGAGGAGCTTGACAGCGGCGGCCTCCTGCCATTTGACCGTCTTGTCGTATATGGCCCGGAAGCGGTGATCGAATTTACTCTTGCGAGCGGCTTTTTTCTTCGGCGGCATTTTTTCCTCCCCGACGATGATGGCGATTGCCAAATATTATCCCTTCGAGACGTAAATGCATCTCGCCACCTCGCGGCCAAGTGAAATGGATTTTCCATTCACCGAAATCGTGACCGTTCCGCCGAGAGGGGCGTGTTCCTTCACCTCGATGCCTACCTCGGGGAAAATACCGAGATTGCCCAGATAATGCAGAACGTCCGAGCTCTCCTGCTTCACCCGCGAGACGACGCTCTTGCGCCCCGGCTCCAGGTCGATCAGGACGATCTCCTCCGGGGTGGTGATAACGCCGTCCTTCGAAGGAATCGGGTCCCCGTGCGGATCGATCGTCGGATAATCGAGCGCCCGATCCATCGCCGCCTCGAGTTCATCGCTGAGGACGTGTTCGAGTTCTTCGGCCTCGGCGTCCACCTTGTGCCACTCCATCCCCATTTTCTGGGTCAGGTACAGCTCGAGCAGCCGGTGGTGCCGGACGATCTCAAGGGCCACCTTCTCCCCCCGCTTGGTGAGCACAACACCCTTGTAGCGTTCATAGGCGAGCAGCTTCAGTTGATCGAGCTTCTTGATCATGCTCGTCACCGAGGCGGACGAAATGCCCATTTTCTCGGCGATGGCCTTCGTGGCGACGGGACTGGACTCTTCCTGAAGCTTGTAAATGTTCTTCAGGTAGTCTTCCATCTGTTTGCTGAGTCCGGGAGAGGGATCCAAAGAGCGGTTTCCTTAAACGAAAATCGGGCTTGCATGGACAGACGACAGAAGCGCCATGGTAGGTAACCCCCCCGCGGACTGTCAACAAAGAACGCAGGCGGGGCGGGATATTCTGGCCTTATCGCCGGACGTCATAAGAAAATATCGCAACGATCGGCAGGAACTTTTTGGCCCGCAATGAAGGCGGAAATGGTTTGAACCTGGGTTCGGACACCGCGGCAACGGCGACATCATCCAAAATCCGGTAGCCCGAAGAGCTTATCAGCACCACGCGTCGGAGAGAGCCGTCGGGCCGGAGGACAAATTTCAGCCGCACCTCTCCGGGATACTTTGATACCCGGGGATCCCATGCCTCCTGAATTTTTCTTTTTAGATGCGCAAAATAAGAGCTATATCGGACATCCCGGGTGTTCAGAGAGAAGACTTCCCCCTCTTCCTTCTCCAGGCTCTTTTTGGTGTCCGCCATGGCGATGCGGTCCGCATCCTCATCCGAGAGTTTCATCTTGGGGGCGTCCGGCCTTCCCCGCTGGGTGGGCTGGGCCCGGAACATGGCGAGAACATCCTGAGGCTTTTTCGGGGGCGTCTTCTTCGTCGGTCTCGGCTTGACCAATTTCTCGGGCTTGGGCAGCGAGGCGACCTCAAGCGGCTTTTTCTCTTCCGGCTTCTCCACCTTTTTCTTCACCGGTTTCTTCTTCACGGGCTTCTTCTTCACCAGCTTGGGCCGTTCCGTTTTCTCCCGCTTCCGGGCGACTTTGATTTCGGGCGCTTTCTTATCGGCCCGGCGTTTTTCGGGCTTCGGCTTCTCGGCACGCTTCGCCGCCTTCTTCTGGACGGGCTTTTTTTTCGGCTGCGGCTTATTTTCAGCCAGCGCGGGTCGGGTCTTTTCGATCGATTTGGGCGGGTCGGGCTTCGCCTTTTTCTCCACCGGAGGAGCGGGAACGGATTTTTCCTGCGCCTTGGGTGCGGGGCGGGGAGCCTGCGCTTCCTTGGCTGCCGGAGCGCGCTTTTCCTCCACCTTCGGCTTCGGCTCTTCGACCTGGGGTTTCGGGGGCTCGGTCTCGCGCTTCCGCGGAGGAACTTTTTTCTGAATCACCGGAGGCGTGGGTTCGGGCTGCGGGAGAACGCGTGGGGTCGGCTGAGGCGCCAGCGAGGCGACCGCCGGATTTTGGGTTCCCCGCCGGGCGGGAATTCGGTCTTTTTCTTCTCGACGCAGCCGCGGCTTCGGGCTGGGCTTGCCGGCGCCACTTTCCCGGCGGTTGGCGTTGGAGAGTAACCGGCTGTTCGGATCGGGAGGAAGGCGCTTGTCGGGCTTGGGCTGATCGACCGAGACGATGCGGATCGGGAGGGGCTTTCTGGCCGAAACGCCCTTGGGCCAAAGAATATCGAGGCTGACCCCGAGGAATACGAGCAGGTGAATCAGGAGCGATAGGAGGACCGTGTACAGCATCGTTCCCCGGCGCTCGCGAACTTTCCACATCATCAAGTGTCTTATCCCGGCTCCGGCGGCGAAGCGGCCTGCAGAACCTTCCGGAATTCCCCTGGTTCATCCGCTATGAACGGGGCGGAGGTTTCCCCGCATTTTCCCTCATTTCCCCGCAGATCGCCATATCAGACCGGCCCGGCCCCCCGTAGGAGACGCCATAGGCCGCCATAGGCCGCCATCCGCCGCATATCCCCTCCTGCCGCGCGCGTGACCTTCACCGCAACCTGCGCTATCTTCCCGGCATTCGGACAACACCCGGCCATTCCTGGACCATGACTCACCTCACCAGTGGGGAGAACACCGTGACCTACGAAAACATTCTGGCCGAAAAGGCCGAGGGCATCGGCACCATCACCATCAACCGCGAGGAAGTCCGCAACGCCATCGACCCCCCGACCTACCGGGAGATCATCGCCGCCATGGAAGCCTTCGAGGCCGACGATGAGGTCCGGGTGATCATCATCACCGGCGCGGGCGATAAATCCTTCGCCGCCGGCTCCGACATCCGCCAGATCCGGGAACGCACCATGATGGACGGCCTCGCCGCCCCGCCCCAGCGGGCCCTCTCGAAAATCGAGGACATCGAAAAACCCGTCATCGCCGCCATCAACGGCTTCGCCCTCGGCGGCGGCTGCGAGCTCTCGATGGCCTGCGACATCCGGGTCGCCAGCGACCGCGCCAAGCTGGGCCAGCCCGAGGTCAACCTCGGCATCATGCCCGGCGCGGGCGGCACCCAGCGCCTGATCAACCTCGTCGGCCTCGGGAAGGCAAAGGAGCTCATCCTCACCGGCGACCTCATCGACGCGGTCGAAGCCGAGCGCATCGGCCTCGTCAACAAGGTCGTCCCCGCCGATCAGGTGATGGAAGCGGCCCGCGAGATGGCCCGCAAGATCATCGCCAAGGGCCCGCTCGCCGTCCGCCTCGCGAAGATGACCATGAACGCCGGGGTCCAGGGCGGGCAGGCGGCCGCCATGCTCGTCGAGCGCTTCGCCCAGACCGCCCTCATGACCACCGAGGACAAAAACGAGGGGACATCCGCTTTTCTGGAGAAAAGGAAGGCCGAGTTCAAGGGCCGTTAACGGCCGTTTATGAGCGGCCGATGGCGTCCGGTAACGTCCGATCGCCCGCCATGGAAGCCACAACAGATTGATTATCAGTATGTTGCAGAACGGCCCGGGCGCGCCGGGCCCGGTGAAGACATTACATATTTATTATCAGTACGTTACAGACCATCCCGGGGGCGCCGGACCCGGCCGAGGACATCATCCATTCAAGATCAAACCGATTTGCGACCCCTCAGCCCTCTCGATTTGCGACTCCTCAACCCTCTCGATTCTGCTGCCTATTCTGCATCACTGCTCCTTGAGTCTGCCATGACCAGAAACTTGCGAACCATTGTCTACACTCAGTCAAGGAAAATGACAGAGCTTATAACAATGTGGACCGACAAACGCCTTGGGAATTTGAAAGGCAAGGTTGCGTCCTACCGGGCCGGATTCTTGCCTGAAGACAGGAGAAATATCGAAAAGAAACTCACTGATGGATCCTTGCTTGGGGTGATATCAACCTCAGCCCTGGAGCTTGGCATTGATATTGGAAGCCTTGATATCTGCATCCTTGTCGGCTATCCGGGGTCGATCATGTCTACCCTTCAACGT
>CAMYJL010000061.1 GCA_947258645.1 uncultured Nitrospinota bacterium | reverse complement strand
CAGGAGGACGCCCCGCCCGCCCATGCTCATCTCGAGGAACCGGGCCCCTTCCTGGACCGCCATCCGACCGGCAATCTCGCTCATGGGCTGGAGGAGCGGGAGCGCCCCGTCGGGCATGCGGACGGTCTCGAACGCAACGGCGCGGACTCGGCGCTTCATCAGGGCCCGCGCGAGGGGTTTGGCGGCCGCGAGGTGGAGAAAGGCGAAGAGAATCTGCCCCTCCCGCATCCGGGCGAACTCGGCGCGGAGGGGCTCTTTCACCTTGACGATCATCTCCCCCCGCCGCCACACCTCATCGGCGGAGGAGAGGATCCGCGCGCCGACGGCGGTGAACTCCCGATCCTCGATGCCGGCACCGAGGCCGGCCCCTTTTTCCATCAGCACGCTGTGGCCGGCGGCGACGATGGCCTCGACGGCGCCGGGCGAGAGGGCGACGCGGTGTTCGTCTTTTTTGATTTCCTTTGGGAGCCCGATAATCATGATTCGTCTTCCGAATCCACGAGGAGAAAGGTGCTCTCGGCCTCGGCGGCGACGACGCCGCTCTCGGCGCGCAGGACGCGCCCCTCGAGGATGACAAACCGGCCTATTCTTCTCAACTCGCGGCCCTCGAGCCGGAGCGTGGTTCCCACCGGGACGGGATCGCGGTAGCGGATGGCGCACTTGGCGGTGTAGGCGCGAATGCCGCGGAGAAAGAGGCAGTTCGCCATCACGTCATCGAGCAGGCTATAGATGATCCCGCCGTGGGTGACGCCGTCGTACCCCTGATGACGGGTTTCGGGGGTGAACTCGGCGTGGCAGATATCCTCTTCGAGGCGAAAGGAGACGCGGAGCCCCGCCGGATTGTCGGGGCCGCAGACGAAACAGGCGTTGGCGTCGGGGCGCCCTCTCTCATCGGCCAATGAAATTCTCCCCATCGCAATAAAAAAGGAGAGCCGCGCAGGCGGCCCTCCCTTTATTCCATCTGGACTGACGAAATTTTCGTCTACGACTCGCTGGGAGCCGCCGCCGCGCGCTGCCGCCGCTTTTCGTCCCTTGCCTCTTCGCGGGAGGTGTCGCGATCGACAAGCTCGAGTATCGCCATGGGAGCGGCATCGCCGGGACGGGGGGGCAGGCGCAGTATCCGCGTGTAGCCGCCCGGCCGCTCGGCGTAGCGGGGGCCCAGGGTGTCCATGAGCTTCTGAACGGAGGCCGGCGTCTGAAGAACCGAAGCCGCCTGACGGCGGGCATGAAGGGTGCCCCGCTTCCCCAGGGTGATAATGCGCTCCACATGCCGGCGGATCTCCTTTGCCCTGGCAAGTGTCGTCCGCACCCGCTCCTCGTCGATCAGGGAGGTAACGAGATTTTTGGTCATCGCCTGGCGGTGTTTGGAGCGCCGGCCCAGTTTTCTGCCGCTCAATCGGTGCCGCATTGAATCGTTCCTCTATTCCTCTTCGCTGCTCACGCCCAGTTCCTGGGACGTCACGTTGAGTTGGGCGAAGTCCATGCCGAAAGAAAGACCCATCGTGTTCAGGATATCCCGGATTTCGTTGAGGCTCTTCCGGCCGAAATTGCGGGTCCGGAGCATCTCGGACTCGGACCTTTGGACGAGATCGGCGATGGACCGGATCCTCGCGTTTTTCAAACAGTTATAGCTTCGGACCGAGAGCTCGAGCTCCTCCACGCTACGCTGGAGGTTTTCGATGAGCTTTTGACGGCGCTCGTCCACGGCGGGCGCCGGAACCGACTCTTCTTCTTCCTCGAAGTTGATGAAGATCTGAAGGTTGTCCTTGAGGATCTTCGCGGCGTGCGCAACGGCGTCCACCGGCGCGACCGCCCCGTTGGTTTCCACCTCCAGCACGAGCCGATCGTAGTCCGTCACATCGCCGACGCGCGTTTTTTCCACCGTGAAGGAACACCGCCGGATGGGCGAGAATACCGAATCCATGGGAATGAACTGGGGCCCCAGGTTCATGTCCTCGGCGTTGCGCTCGGCGGGGACGTATCCTCTCCCTACCTGCGCGACCAGCTCGACATCCAGATTGGCCTCTTCGTTCAGGGTCGCGATGCGAACATCGGGGTTGAGAATCTCCGCTCCCGGCGGCACTTCCAGATCGCCCGCCTTGAACTCCGTCGGCGAGCCGGAGTGGCGATAGGTGAACCGCGCGGTCTCGTCCTTATCCAGCCGAATCACCACTTCTTTCGAATTCAATATAATGTCGGTCACGTCCTCGATGACGCCCGGAACCGTGGAGAATTCGTGAAACACGCCCTCAATGCGGATGGCCGAGAAGGCAGCACCACGCAACGAGGCGAGAATCACGCGCCGGAGGGCATTCCCCAGGGTCATGCCGTATCCGCGCTCCAAAGGCTCGGCAATAAATCGGCCGAAAGTTTTCGTCAGGCTTTGCTCATCGGTTTCGAGGCTGACCGGTTTCACTAGCTCCGCATTCAAACTCATGAAATCTGCCCCTCCGTTGGGCGACAATCAAACAGGAACCCCGGCGGCATGATGAAAATCGTCATGGGGCCCCTAAAAAGATAACAGCTACTTCGAATAAAGCTCGACAATCTGCTGGGCGTCGATACCAATTTGCTCAGCCGCCTGGCTCGGCACCTCGACGACTCTTGTCTGCATATCCGCGAGGTCGACATCGAGCCATTCCGGCAGCCCCCGCGCCTTCCCTTTTTCGGCGCTCTGCTGAATGCTCTCCCGTTTCTGGCTCTTCTCCTTGATCCGGATGACATCTCCCTTGCGGACCGAGAACGAAGGCCGGTTCACTTTCTTGCCGTTCACCAGAACATGGTTGTGAACCACCAACTGACGCGCCTGAGCCCGGGAGTCGGCGAAACTCGACCGGAAGACGACATTGTCCAGGCGGAGTTCAAGCAAACGGAACAGGTTATCGCCTTTCACGCCCTTCTTTCGCGCTGCCTCGCCGTAGTAGCGCCGGAATTGCTTTTCCAGAACGCCATACACCCAACGGGCTTTTTGTTTTTCGCGCAATTGCTGTCCGTATTCGCTGACCTTGGTGCGCGTGCGGGAGGCGCCGTGCTGCCCCGGAGGAAAGCTGCGCTTGTCGAAAGAGCACTTGTCCCCGATGCAACGGTCTCCCTTGAGGAAAAGTTTCATTCCCGCCCGGCGGCACAGCCGGCAAACGGAGTCTTTATAGCGAGCCAATTCCGCTAACCCCCTTTTATCTGAAGCGCCCTAAACCCGGCGCCGCTTTCGTGGCCTGCAGCCGTTGTGTGGAATCGGCGTCACGTCACGAATCAATGAAATTTCAAGCCCCGCCGCAGCCATGGAGCGGATGGCGGCTTCTCTTCCGCCGCCAGGTCCGTTCACGAAAACATCAACGGAGGTGACTCCCATATCCAACGCTTTTTTGGCAACAGAGGCCGCCGCCGTCTGGGCGGCAAACGGCGTTCCCTTTCGGGAACCCTTGAAGCCCTCTCCGCCGGCCGAGGCCCAGCAAACGATATTCCCTCCCACATCGGAGATGGAGATCATCGTATTGTTGAAACTCGCCTTGATGTGTGCCTGACCCTTGCCGATGGCCCTGCGCTCACGCCGGCGCTTGCCGCCGGTTCGCTTTCTGCCCCCTTGTGCCAACTTCCTTCCTCCTTGCCGCCTGCGGGCCGCTAGCTGCCCTTCTTGGAACCCACCGTCCGCTTCGGCCCCTTGCGGGTACGCGCGTTCGTCCGGGTGCGTTGACCGCGGGCCGGGAGACCGCGCCGGTGGCGCAGACCCCGATAGGAGCCGATATCCATCAGCCGCTTGATATTCATGGTGACCCGGCTTCGAAGATCGCCCTCTACAGTGAACCCGCGCTCGATAATTTCGCGAAGATCCTGCACCTGCGGTTCCGTCAGATCCTTGACCTTCACGACGCTGTCGATCTTCGCCTCCGCGGCGATTTTCCTCGCGGAAGAGATCCCGATTCCGTAAATGTAGGTCAGCGCTACCTCTACGTTCTTCTCGTTGGGGATATCGACCCCGGAAATACGCGCCATCAGTTTATTCCTCCAAGCAAGACGCCGGGGTTATCCCTGACGCTGCTTATGCTTGGGGTTGGTGCACAGAACCCGGACGATGCCCTTCCGCCGGATCACTTTGCACTTATCACACATCGGCTTGACCGAACTTCTCACTTTCATGGCAACCGGCCACCTTTCTCTATTTATAGCGGCTCGTGATGCGTCCACGAGTCAGATCATACGGAGAAAGCTCCACCTTCACGCTGTCTCCGGGAAGGATACGGATAAAATGCATCCGCATTCTTCCGGAGATATGGGCGAGCACGCTGTGCCCCCCCTCAATCTCCACCCGGAACATCGCGTTGGGAAGCGTCTCCACGATGACGCCGTCCACCTCGATAATATCCGGTTTCGCGGCCGGCTCCGGGCGCTCTTCGTCACTTCCCCTTTTCTTCTTCTTTCTCCTGCGCCCGGGGCGCGGAGGCCGTCTCATTCGGACACGCTCAAAATATCGGGACCGTTTTTGGTGATCGCAAGCGAATGCTCGAAATGCGTCGAGAGCTTCCCGTCCGCCGTCACCACCGTCCAGTCGTCATCCAGAACTTTCACCACTTCGGTTCCCATATTCAGCATCGGCTCGATGGCCAACACCATCCCGGCCTTGAGTTCCGGCCCCGTACCCGGCTTCCCAAAATTGGGAATCTGGGGCTCTTCGTGAAGGTTGGTCCCGATTCCGTGTCCCACGTAATCCCTCACGACGCCGAAACCGGCGGATTCAGCGTGAACCTGAATCGCATGGGAAATATCAAAAAGCCGGTTTCCAGCCCGCGCCTTCTCGATACCCCGCCAGAGCGCCTCCTCGCAACATTTCAAAATGCGCTTCGCATCGTCGCTCACTTGTCCGACCGGAATGGTGGCCGCGTGATCGCCATAATAGCCGTCCAACTTGGCGCCGAGATCGATAGTAATGATATCTCCTTCCTGGAGCTTGCGATCGGACGGAATCCCGTGGACCACCTGCTCGTTTACCGAAGCACAAATCGTATGCTGAAACCCTTTATATCCTTTAAACGCCGGCGTCGCCCCGTGTTCCCTGATGAAGGCTTCCGCCATCTCGTCCAGCTCCAGGGTCGTTACCCCCGGCCGCGCAGCCTTTTTCAACTCTTTCATGGCAAGCGCCACAACCCGGTTGCTCGCCCGGAGCTTCTCAATCTCTTCTGGAGACCGGAGCACAATCATCAAGAACCCACCTTCGAGATATTTTCCTGCAACGCCTTGAAAATATCCCCCGGCTCTCCCATTCCCCCGACCTCCACCAGTTTTCCCTTCGAGCGGTAAAACTCAACAAGCGGGGCCGTATTCTCCTCATACACCTTAATCCGGTGCTCAATCGTGCTCTTTTGGTCATCTTCCCGCTGGTAGAGATCGCCTCCGCAAACGGGGCACACGGAAATATCTCTCTTGCGGTACACGGCGCCGCATTTCCGGCAGGTCAACCGCCCGGCAAGTCGCTCGACCACTTCCTCCCGGGGCACATTCAGGTAAATCGTCACGTCCACACTGCCGGGGAGGACCTTCTCGAGCGCCTCTCCCTGTTCGATCGTGCGCGGAAAACCGTCCAAGATAAATCCCTTCCGGCAATCGTCCCCGGAAATTCTCTCCTCAATGAGGGAGATGATGAGATCGTCGGGAACGAGCTTTCCATCCCGAATGATCTCCTTCACCTGCATCCCCAGGGGCGTTTCGTCCGTCACGGCCTTTCGAAGCATATCGCCCGTCGAAATCTGCGGGATGCCGTAACTTTTCCCCAAGAGGACTCCCTGGGTTCCTTTCCCCGCACCCGGAGGACCAAGCAAAACAATCCTCAACTCAGACAGTCCTCCGCCGGACCCTCCCTTTTCGCAGGAAACCCTCGTAGTTGCGCATGACGAGATGACTCTCAATCTGCCGTTGGGTATCAACTGCCACACCCACTACGATCAAAAGAGCGGTTCCGCCGAAAAAGAAAGGAACATTAAACCACTGGATCAAATAGGTGGGTAGAATAACGATAAGACTCAGGTAAATCGCTCCGAGAAACGTCAGCCGGCTCAGGGTGCGGTCAATGTAGTCCGCGGTCGGCCGGCCCGGACGCCTTCCGGGGATAAACCCGCCGTACTTCCGTAAATTATCGGCCACATCCATCGGGTTGAAAATAATCGCCGTATAGAAGTAGGCGAAGAAAAAGATGAAGGCCACGGTCAAAATAACGTATAGCGAATTCCCGGGCGTCAGCATGACGCTGATGTCCCGCATCCAGGCGACATTGGAAAACTGCGCGATGGTCGCAGGAAACAGGATGAGCGAACTCGCGAAGATCGGGGGAATGACGCCCGAGGTATTCACCTTGAGCGGCAGATGGGTTTCCTGTCCGCCGGCCATTTTCCGGCCAACCATCCGCTTGGCGTACTGCACCCGTATTCGCCGTTGCGCCGTTTCGAACCAGACGACGAGGCCGACCACCCCTATCATACCGACGACGATCAAAATCATGACGAAGGGCGCCAGCTCGCCGGAGCCCATCAGCCGCATGGAGTTGATGATCGCTCCCGGAAGCCCCGCCACGATCCCGGAGAAAATGATAAGCGAGATTCCGTTTCCGATTCCGCGCTCGGTAATCTGCTCACCCAGCCACATGATAAACGAAGTTCCAGCAACGAGGGTGAGCACCGTCATCAAGCGGAACGCCCAGCCGGGAGCCGGAACCACGAGCGCGCCCCCCGGCGCGGTCATCTGTTCAATCCCCACGGCGATGCCGAAACCCTGAATCGTAGAGAGCAGGACGGTACCGTACCGGGTGTACTGGTTGATCTTCTTGCGGCCCGACTCGCCCTCTTTTTTGAGGCGCTCCAGATGGGGGATCACCACCGTCAGGAGCTCCAGAATAATGGAGGAGCTGATGTAGGGCATGATTCCCAGCGCGAATATGGTGAGCTGGCTGAGGGCGCCGCCGGTGAAGAGGTCGAAAAATTCCATCAGCGTGCTGCCACCGCCCCTCAATTCCCTGAAAAACGCCGCCAACGCAACCGTGTCGATTCCGGGTGTGGGGATGTGCGCACCGACCCGGAAAACCGCCAGGATCATGAGGGTAAAGAGAATCCGGTTCTTCAGCTCGGGAACCTGAAATATGTTGCCTACACCGCCTTCTCTCACGCGTTTTCATCCTTTGGGGAGGATTCCAGGGGAAGAACCTCGACGCTTCCGCCGGCCGCTTCAATCTTCTTGCGCGCTGCGCCACTGCAACCCTGTACTTTCATGTTCAGGGGACGATCAATCTCTCCCACGCCGAGAAGCTTCACGCCGTTCTTCGCTATCTTCCGGACGACCCTCGCCGCCTCAAGAGCCGAGGCGTCCACCGTCGACCCGGCGTCGAAGCGCTCCAGCATCCCGATATTGACCTCCGAGAATTCCTTCTTGAAAATATTGTTGAAGCCGCGCTTCGGTAACCGGCGCTGGAGAGGCATCTGACCGCCCTCGAAGCCGACCTTCCGCGAATACCCCGACCGGGACTTCTGGCCTTTCTGCCCCCGGCTGGAAGTCTTGCCGGATCCAGAACCGGTTCCACGGCCCACGCGCTTTCTGGCCCGTACGGAGCCATTCTTCGCGCGTAAATCACTCAGTTTCGTAAAATCATTCTCAGGGGCCAAAACAATCTTCCTCTAGTTCTTCTCAGACTGCGGTTTTCTGGCCGGCGTTGCTCTCACCGGAGATTTTTTCGCCGTTGATTTCTTTTTCGCGGCAGTTTTTTTAACCGCGGTTTTCTTCTCGGCGGGCTTTTTCGCTGCTGCCTTCTTCTTCGCCGCCGGTTTTTCTTCCGCCGGCTTTTCGGCCGCGACTTTGGTTTTCACCGGCGCGGTTCTTTTGGACTTGCCCACCCGCGGCTTTTTGGCCACGGTCGGCGATGCGCCCTCTTCCACCTCAACGAGGTGCTTAACCTTGAAAATCATTCCCCGGATCGGCGGGCAATCCTTCCGCACGACGCTCTGGTTCATTTTTCTCAAACCGAGGCCGCGCAAGACATCGCGCACCTTGCGGTTATACCCGATGGGGCTTTTCCGCAGGGTCACCTTTACCAACTGGTCCGCCACGATTCCAGCTCTCCTTTCCGCCTAGTTTTCCGCCGCCGCTTCCTCGGAGACAGGCACCGCGACCCCACGGGCCGTCAGCACTTCCTCCAGAGAACGAAGCGACTTCAACCCCTCCAGCGTCGCTTTCGCGGCGTTGTGCGGGTTTCTCGTGCCGATGCATTTCGTCAGGATATCCCGAACGCCCGCGACATCAAGGACCGCCCGGATGGGGCCGCCCGCGATGACGCCGGTTCCCTTCGAAGCGGGCTTGAGGAAAACGCGCCCCGCTCCGTACTGCCCCAGCACCTCATGGGGAATGGTCTCGCCATCCAGCGTAACATGGGTCATGGCCTTACGGGCCTTTTCGACGCCTTTCCGGATGGCTTCGGGAACTTCATTCGCCTTGCCGAGGCCGATGCCGACATTCCCTTTCCGGTCGCCCACCGTAACAAGCGCGCTGAAACTGAAACGACGGCCGCCCTTGACCACCTTGGCGACGCGGTTGATATATATCACCCGGTCAACAAATTCGCGCGCGTCGGCGTCCGCCTCCCGGTTGTTTCTTCTGGAATCCCTTCTGGGTTCGCGTTCGGCCATTAGAACTTCACTCCTGTCTCACGGACACCATCCGCCAGGGCTTTCACTCTGCCGTGATAGATGTAGCCATTCCGGTCGAACACCACCTGCTCGATGCCTCCCGCCTTGGCCCGATCGCCAAGCACTTTCCCGACGAGGCCGGCTCCGCCCCGGGTACTCCCACCCGATTTTTCGGCCCCTTTCGCCTTTTCCTGAAAATCTTTCTCCACCGAGGAGGCCTGGACCAAAGTCTTCCCGCTCAAGTCGTCGATGATTTGAGCGTAAATGTTCTTTCCGCTCCGGTATACCGAGAGCCGGGGCCGCTCCGGGGTGCCCTTTATCTTTTTTCGGACCCGCCTTTTCCTTTTGGCCCAGGCATCATGCTTGTTCTTGAGCGCCAACGTCATCTTCCTCCCGGGCTAGACGCCCGACTTGCCTACCTTGCGTTGCACGTGTTCTCCGGCGTAGCGAATCCCCTTGCCCTTATAAGGCTCCGGCGGTTTCACTCTCCGGATTTCCGCGGCCACAAAACCGACGATCTCTTTGTTGATCCCTTTCACCTTGATGGCATTCCGCTGTCGATCGCTCTGCACCTCGAAATCGATGCCGTCCACCGGATCGATCCTCACCGGATGGGAATAGCCAATATTCAAAATTAGGCCTTTCCCCTGGGCCTCGACGCGGTACCCCAGCCCGATAATTTCGAGCTCTTTTTCAAACCCCTTCGTCACCCCTTCCACCATGTTGGCGATCAGGCTGCGCGTCAGGCCGTGAAGAGCTTTATCCTGCCTCGATTCGGTGACTCTCGAGACGATAATCTGGCCGTCAACAATTTCCACCTTCGGGCGCGGGTGCAGTTCACGGCTCAGCGTGCCCAGCGGGCCCTTCACCGTCATATTGACCCCGTCGATTTTGACGTCGACCCCTTGCGGGATGGGAATGGGCATTTTTCCAATTCGGGACATCGAACAGCCTCACCAAATCTCGCAAACGACTTCGCCGCCCACTCCGGCCTTTCGGGCTTCCTCGTCGGTCATCAGACCCTTCGAGGTGGAGATGATGGCGATGCCCAGTCCGTTCAAAACTTTCGGCACTTCCTCTTTTCCCACATACACCCGGCGTCCGGGTTTGCTGATGCGCTTGAGTCCGGTCAGAACCTTTTCGCTTCTCTCACGCAACTC
Organism: uncultured Nitrospinota bacterium; assembly: GCA_947258645.1. Lineage (GTDB taxonomy): Bacteria > UBA8248 > UBA8248 > UBA8248 > UBA8248 > CAMYJL01. Next base: position 6,928 of record CAMYJL010000061.1, on the reverse strand, counting down.
CACCACGATATCGTCACGGCCGAGCTCTCCGGGCTGCGTATCGTAACTCTGGATGAAACCCTGGGCGCGGAGAATGCCCGCAATCTGCGTCTTCATCTGGCTGCCCGGAATCTTGATCTTCTGGTGTCCCGCCTGGATCCCGTTCCGGATACGGGTGAGCATATCCGCGACAGGGTCAGTCATACTCATTTGAAAGCCTCTCCCCTACCAGCTGGATTTCGTCACCCCGGGAACCTCCCCTTTCAGGGCCAGTTCGCGGAAACATATTCTGCATAGTTTGAAACGCCGCAAATAACCGCGCGGGCGCCCGCACCGCTGACAGCGGGTATACGCGCGGACCCCGAATTTCGGCGTCTTCCTCTGCTTAGCGATCAAACACTTCTTGGCCACAATACCTCCCGTTATGCGGTTCGGAAGGGTACGCCCATGCGTTGCAGCAGCGCCCTTCCTTCTTCGTCGGTCTTTGCCGAAGTGCTGATAACGACCCCCATCCCTCTGGAATGGTCAATTTTATCGACATCGATCTCGGGAAAAATCACCTGTTCCCGGATGCCGACGCTGTAATTTCCCCTTCCGTCGAAAGACTTGGGGCTCAACCCGCGGAAGTCGCGCACGCGGGGCAGTGCGATGTTCACCAGCCGGCTGAAAAAATCCCACATTCGCGCATGGCGAAGCGTGACCATCGCTCCAATCGACATGCCCTCGCGGAGCTTGAAGTTGGCGATGGACTTCTTTGCCTTTGTGACAACAGGCTTCTGGCCGGCGATAACCGTCAGCTGCGCCAGACCCTGTTCAATTGCTGCGGCGTTCTGGACGCCTTCACCCAGTCCCATGTTCAGGGTGATCTTCTCGATGCGGGGCACCTGCATCACGTTTTTATATCCGAACTCCTTCTGGAGGTCGGCGACGACCACGCTTCGGTACTTTTCGAGCATTTGAGGTACGTAAGCCATTTTCCGCCCTTACACCGTATCGAGCAGCTCGCCGCTGCGCTGGGTCACGCGGACCCGGGTGCCGTCTTCCAGACGCTTGCGGCTCACCCGCGAAGGCTGACTGGACTTCGGATCCACGGGCAACACATTGCTGATGTGAATCTTGCCCTCGCGCTCGATGATGCCGCCCTGTTGATTATTCTGACTGGGTTTCGTGTGCCGTTTCACCATATTGATCTTTTCGACGATAACCCGGCCCTGATCCTTCAGGACACGGAGAATCTTCCCGCGCTTTCCCTTCTCGCTCCCGGCGATCACCTCGACGATGTCGCCTTTCTTCACGTGGGTCTTTCTGTTTTTCGCCATCCGCACAGCCTCAAAGAACTTCGGGAGCCAGAGAAACAATGCGCATGAACCGCTTCCGCCGCAGTTCCCGGGCAACCGGACCGAAGATGCGGGTTCCCACCGGCTCGCGCGCGTCGTTGATAATCACCACCGCGTTGTCGTCAAAACGGATATACGTGCCGTCCTCGCGGCCGGTTTCCTTCACCGTACGGACCACAACCGCCCTGCGAACCTCGCCCTTTTTCACCTGACTGTTGGGCGCCGCCTCCTTCACGGACACGACGATGACGTCGCCCACGCGGGCGTACCGCCTCCGGGATCCGCCAAGCACCTTGATACACTGGGCCCGCTTGGCTCCGGAGTTGTCCGCCACGCTGCATGTGGTCTGCATCTGAATCACGGCAAATACCCTCTCACGCGGCCCTTAAACGGCTCGCTGAATCACATCAAGAAGGCGCCAGCGCTTGTTCTTGCTGAGCGGCCGCGTCTCTATGATACGGACTTGATCGCCAATTTTGAGCGTGTTCTCTACGTCGTGAACCAGATATTTCTTCCGTCTCCGGACCACGCGCTTGAACGTGGTGTGCTTGTAGGATCGGACAACGACGACCGTGGCGGTCTTGTCCATCTTGTCGCTCACCACGGTGCCGCTCCGCACCTTCCGGCTGCCTCGATCTTCGGCCATCGCCTAATTCTCCCCGCCAGAGGCGCCGGCCGTTTCGGCCGCCCTCTCCCGCTTCGAAGACACCACTCTCGCCAGGTCGCGCCGGATGAGCCGAATACGAGCCGTATTGTCCAACTGGCCCGTCGCCTTGCGGAACTTCAGGTTGAAGAGCTCGGCCCGAAGCTCCTGCTCTTTCCCTTCCAGCTCACCGGCGGTCAGCTCCCGGACCTCCGTCATCTTCATCGTTACGAGCCCTCATGCACATTCGTGACGAAGCGGGTCTTGCAGGGAAGCTTGCGTCCGGCCAGGCGGAGCGCCTCCTTCGCCACTTCGACGGGAACGCCGTCAAGTTCATAAAGAATACGTCCCGCCCGGCATGGAGCGACCCAGAATTCGGGAGCTCCTTTTCCTTTTCCCATCCGGACCTCGGCCGGCTTCTTGCACACGGGCTTGTCCGGGAACATGCGAATCCAGACACGCCCGCCGCGTTTGACATGACGCGTCATCGCAATACGGGCCGCCTCGATCTGACGGGCCGTAATCCGCACCGTCTCCAGCGTCTGCAGGCCGTAGCTTCCGAAAGCCAGCGTGTTACCGCCTCGGGCCTTGCCCCGAGTCCGCCCCTTCTGCTGCTTGCGGAATTTCGTTCGCTTTGGCTGCAACATGACGGAAAGTTCTCCCTAATTCTGCGGATCCCTAATTATTCGGAATCGGCGACGCTGCCGGATCGCGGCGCCGCGAGGCCCGTATGATTTCCCCGCGGAATATCCAAACCTTCACCCCGACCACGCCGTAGGTCGTCTTCGATTCGGCAACGCCGTAATCGATGTCTGCGCGAAGGGTGCCGAGAGGAACGCGGCCTTCCCGGTACCACTCCCGCCGCGCGATCTCCGCACCACCGAGACGGCCGGAACACTGAATTTTCACGCCCTTGGCCCCAAAGCGCATCGCCGAGGTCACGGACTTCTTCATCGCGCGCCGGAAGGCGATCCGCCGCTCGAGCTGCATCGCGATATTTTCCGCGACGAGCTGGGCGTCCATCTCGGCCTTCCGCACTTCCTTGATATTGACGTAAACCTGGTTCCCCGTGAGCTCCTGAAGCTCCGCCTTGAGCTTGTCCACTTCGGAGCCGCGCTTCCCGATGATGATGCCGGGCCGGGCCGTCCAGATGTTGATTCGCGCGCGGTTGCTCGCCCGCTCGATCTCGACGTTGCTGACACCCGCGTGACTCAGACGCTCTTTCACGAAATTGCGAATCTTCAAATCGTCATGAAGCAGGTCCGCATAATTCCGCCCGGCATACCAGGTAGACTGCCATCCCTTGGTAATTCCGACGCGAAATCCGATCGGGTGTACTTTCTGGCCCATGTGACCTCCTTTACTTCAACTCGTCGAGAACGACCTGAACATGGCAGGTCCGTTTCAGAATTTTTCCTGTGCGGCCGCGCGCCCGGGCCCGAAAGCGCTTGAGCGTCGGCCCCTCGTCCACCACCACGCGGTGTACGACCAAAGCTTCCGGATCGTCGTTTTCACCTTTGTCCGTGGCGTTCGCCAAGGCGGAGCGAACCAGCTTTTCCAGGTCACGCGATGCGACGCGCGCGGACAGCTGCAGCAAAACCAGCGCCTCGGACACACGCTTTCCCCGAATCATGTCAGCGAGCTGACGCGTCTTTCTCGGCTTCGCCCTGTAGTGTTTCAGCACCGCTTTGGCCATGATTCCGCCCTGGATAAACCCGGCTTACTTCAGCGTGATCTGACGCTTAGTAATCCCAGTGTGTCCTCGATAGGTCCGCGTCGGGGAGAAATCCCCCAGTTTGAACCCGACCATATTCTCAGATACATAGACGGGAATAAATTTCTTCCCGTTGTGCACGGCAAAAGTAAAGCCCACGAATTCCGGAACAATCGTCGAGCGTCTGGACCATGTCCGGATCATGCGCTTGTTGGCGGATCCGGACTGCGCGTCCACCTTCTTGCGAAGGTGGTCGTCAATGAAAGGGCCTTTATGAAGCGAACGGGCCATGCTTTACCTCCACCTTTCCGATCGGGACGCCTACTTCTTGCCCCTGCGCCGGACGATAAACTTCGACGAGGGCTTGTTGCGCTTGCGCGTCTTGTAGCCTTTCGTCGGCTTTCCCCAGGGCGTGGCCGGATGGCGCCCGCCCGAACTTTTTCCCTCGCCGCCCCCCAGGGGATGGTCAACGGGATTCATCGCCACGCCGCGGACATGCGGCCTGCGGCCGAGCCATCGGTTGCGCCCCGCCTTGCCCATGCTGACGTTGGAATGGTCGGAGTTTCCCACCGTTCCCACCGTGGCGTAACAGCCCAGATGAATCATGCGCATCTCGCCGGACGAAAGCCGGAAGGTCGCGTAATCCCCCTCCTTGGCCATGAGCTGCGCGCTGGTCCCGGCGCTTCGGGCAATCTGCGCCCCCTTGCCGGGCTTCATCTCGATATTGTGGCAAATTGTGCCGGTCGGAATCTTCGCGACCGGCAGCGCATTTCCCGATTTGATGTCGGCCTCGGGGCCGGATACCAGCTCCTCGCCGACCTGCAGCCCGTCCGGGGCGACGATGTAGCGCTTCTCGCCATCCATATAGACGATCAACGCCACCCGGGCCGAACGATTGGGATCGTACTCAATCGAGCGAACCTTGCCGGGCACGCCTATCTTGTCGCGCCGAAAATCAATCGCCCGGTAGCGCCGCTTGTGGCCCCCGCCGCGCCAGAAAGACGTCGTCCGGCCGTTGTTGTTCCTCCCCCCGGATTTGGTCAACCCGCGGGTGAGGGACTTCTCCGGCGTCTCGCGGGTAATTTCATCCCGCGTGAGAATGGCCATGAAGCGCCGACCCGGTGATGTCGGTTTAAACTTCTTGAGTGGCATCCTGCCGTTCTCCGCTTATCTTTCTCTATGCCGACTCAAAGAACTCGATATGGTCGCCCTCTTTGAGCGTGACGACCGCTTTTTTCCAGGGCGGGCGCACGCCCATGTGGCGCCCCAGCCGAACCCGCTTTCCGGGCTGCGTCATGGTGTTGACCTTGATGACGGACACATTGAAAAGCTGCTCAATCGCCTTCTTGATCTGCACCTTGTTTGCGCGGACATCGACTTCAAAGACGACCTTGTTGGCCTCTTCGGTGCCCATGACGCTTTTTTCCGTTACGCAGGGCCGCCTGACAATCGAGGTGGATTCCATTCCTCAGCCCTCAAACCTGCGGGCAATCGCTTCCAGCGCGCCTTTTGTGCACAAAAGATGCTCGTGCCACATGATGTCGTAGACATTCAGGCCCTCGACCCGAAGGGGCTTCGCCTTTGGAATGTTTTTCAGCGCGGCCAGATAATTCGGCTGCTCCGATTCACTCACCATCAGGGTTTTGCCCTCGGCCTCAAGCTTCTTCAGCGCATCGACCATCAGCCTGGTCTTGGGCTCGGCCAGTTCGAAGTCGGCGATGACCTTCAGCTTTCCCTCTTTCATTTTCAGGCTGAGAGCGCTCTGGAGCGCGCCCCGCCGCATCTTTTTCGGCATTTTCTGCTCGTAGCTGCGGGGCTTGGGGCCGAACGTCGTTCCGCCGTGCCGCCATATCGGAGACTTCACGTCGCCCGAGCGGGCACGCCCCGTCCCCTTCTGGCGCCAGGGCTTGTTGCCCGAGCCGCTGACTTCTTTCCGCGTCAGGGTCGAGTGCGTACCCCCGCGCCTCTTGGCCAGCTGGTACTTCACCATCTGATGAATCAGGTGCAGCTTCACCTTCCCGTCAAAAATCGACGCCGGAAGATCGACCTGCTCGACAACCTTGCCTTCCAGATCCAGAACGTCCACCTGAGACATCTCTTATAACCCTCGAGCGGCGCGCTTGGCCGCCTTCAGCGGATTCAGGCTCCGCACCTGCTCTTTCGGTTTTTCCAGGCCGCCTCTTTGGCCCTTGACGCTCTTCTTGAGAAGAATCACCCCGCCGTTCGCTCCGGGAACGCCGCCCCGGATGAAAAGGAGGTTCTCTTCCGGAATGAGGTCCACCACCAAGGCGCCCTGGAGCGTCACCTGCTTGTTCCCCATCTGCCCGGGCATTTTCTTGCCCTTGATGATCCGGGAGGGACTGGCCGCCATGCCGACCGAACCAATTCCCCGGTCAAACATACCGCCGTGAGTTGCCGGGCCGCCGCCGAAGCCATGACGCTTCATGCCGCCGGCAAAACCTTTTCCCTTGCTCACGCCGGTAATGTCCAGATGGTCGCCCCGGTCGAAAACCCTCACATCCAGAACCGATCCGACCTCGACCTCTTCATCTCCCTCGCCGGGGGGAACTTCCCGAAGCACCCGGAAAGGCTGGACGCCTGCCTTTTTGAAGTGGCCCAACCCGGGCTTCGATACCCTTTTCTCGCTCTTCGGGAGAAAGCCCAGCTGAAAGGCGTCGTAGCCCTCCTTCTCGGCCGTTTTCCGCTGCACCACGGTGCAGGGACCCGCCTCCACCACCGTCACGGGAATGGTACCCCCGTCCGGCGAGAAGATATGCGTCATGCCCACTTTCCGGCCCAGAAGATAATCCATCCGTCAGCGCCCCCGGCTACAACTTGATTTCGACGTCTACACCGGCGGCCAACTCGAGCTTCATCAGCGCATCCACCGTCTGTTGGGTCGGATCCATGATGTCGACAAGCCGCTTGTGCGTTCGTATTTCGAACTGCTCTCGGGATTTCTTGTTAACGTGAGGTCCGCGGAGCACCGTATATTTGTTGATCGTCGTGGGCAGCGGGATCGGGCCCACCAGGACCGCTCCGGTCCGGCGAACCGTCTCGACAATTTCACCCACCGACTGATCCAACAGACGGTGATCGTAGCCCTTCAGGCGTATCCGAATCTTTTGATTCATAATGCTCCCGTTTCCCTCACTTCTTCCCGTCGAACTACTCGGTCACCTCGGTGACGACGCCGGCGCCCACCGTGCGGCCCCCCTCGCGGATCGCGAAGCGAAGCTCTTTCTCCATCGCGAT
>CAMYJL010000060.1 GCA_947258645.1 uncultured Nitrospinota bacterium | reverse complement strand
CGACGGCCGCAAGGTGAAGTTCCTCTTCCGGGACGATCAGTTCAAATGGGACCAGGCCACCACCCACGCCCTGGATCTTCTGGACAACCACCGGATCGACTTCCTCTCCGGCGCCATGGTGGGCCCCGAAGAAGTCCGCTTCAACGAATTTTCCAAAAAGCGCAAGATCATTTACGCCAACTACCCGCAGCATATCCTCTCAACGCCCGGCAACGCGAAGAAGATGTCGCCTCTCTTCTTCACGACGAACACCTCGCCCTACCAGCTCGCCGCGAGCGCCGCGAGCTACATCAACGACAACAAGCTGGGCAAGAAATGGTACTTCCTCGGCGACGATTACATTTGGCCGAAGATGTTCATCCCGGCCATGACCGACCTCTCGAAAAAATACGGCGCCCACTTCGACCCGAACACCACGTCTTCCTGGGTGCCCTTCCCAACCTCAATGGATTATTCGGCGAACTTCCCGAAGATTCTCAAGGCGGACCCCGACGTGCTGTACGTCCTGAACTGGGGCAAACGCCAGGTGGCCTTTGTCAAACAGGCCATCGAGGCCGGGCTTCACAAGAAAGTCCAGATTGTCATCGGCAACACCGAAATCACGATGCCCGAGGCCGCCGGTCCCGGCGCCTACGATGGCTTCTATGCCGGCGCCATGTGGCACTACAGCCTCAAAGATCGGTATCCCGGTGCCCAGAAGCTCTACGACCGGTTCCTCAAGAACCGCGGGCGGCCGCCTTCAGGCTACGGCGCATTGGCACACGATCTCACCCGGCTCATCCTGGACACCGCCAAGGAAACCAAGCTCTACAAGCCCAAGGACCACTTCAAGCTGGCCAAGGCGATCGAAGGCCGGAAATTCCAGTACAGCAAGGGTGAGTGCTGGATCCGCCCCTGCGACCATATCTGCATCTCGCAGGTTTTCTTCCTCAAGGGCCAGTCGAAATCGGCCATGAAGGGCAAGTTCGACCATCTCAAGATCGTCGGCGAGTCGAGCGGCGAGCAGAACACGCTGGCTTGCGAGAAAAAAGGCATCAGCGGTCCGGCCAGCGCGCGGACGTAAGCAGCCCGGAGCTCGACAGGGAAATTCTCAGGGGATTCAAAGGGGCCAGGGCGGCCCGATAGGATGGCCGTCCTGGTCCTTTCTTCATGTTCACCGAAAACGAATCGGGAAAGGATGCGCTTTGCCAACCGGCGGTGTCGATCTGGCAGAATTTCTCCAGCACCTGTTTTTGGGACTTGTGCAAGGGAGTTTCTATGTCCTCCTCGCGCTCGGTCTTTCCATCATCTTTGGCCTGATGGGCATCATCAATTTTGGCCACGGTGTTTTTTACATGCTGGGCGCCTACATGGGCTTCACCGTCGCGAATTTAATAATAGCACCCATCTTTGGACCGAACATCGCGTTCGTCGCCGCTTTGGCCGCCGTGCCCGCCATCATGTTCGGCATCGGCATGGTATTCGAGAAATACGTCATCAGCCGCATCTACAACACCGATAATGCACGATTCTCGGGTGTCCTCATCACATTTGGCCTTTCTATTTTCCTACCCGATTTCGTCCGCATGATCTGGGGGCGGCCCGGGAGGCCGTTTAACATTCCGCCGATGTTCAATTTCTCCATCCTCGAAATTGGAACGTTCAACGTATCGGCCTACCGCACATTTGTCGTCCTCGTCGCGGCGATTCTCGTTGTCCTGATCTGGTTCCTGCTGTTCCGGACCAACCTCGGCATGGTGATCCGCGCCGGGACCAGCAACAACATCATGGTTCAGGTTCTGGGCATCAACGTGACGAAGGTGTGGCGGCAAACCTTCGGGCTGGGAATCGCCCTCGCCGGTTTTGCCGGCGTTATGATTTCACCGCTTTTTGCCGTGGACCCCACCATGGGCGACGACATCCTGATACAGACATTTATCGTCGTTGTGGTAGGAGGCATGGGAAGCTTTATCGGGCCCGTCATCGGGGGGCTGATCATCGGCCAACTCTGGGCCCTCACCCCGCTGATCGGCCGGACCGTGTTCATCGTCGAAAATTTCTCGGGAACCATGATCGGTCCCGACTTTTGGGAGAAAGCCTCGGACATTCTTCTATTCGTCGTGATGTCTTTGATTCTCATACTGCGTCCCCGCGGCCTCTTCGGCCAGGAAGGCGCGTTCGACTAGCAATTCACTGGAGAAATTTTCACCGTGTCGAATGGAAACACCGGAAACCGCTTCACCCCGAAGGATTTCTGGGCCTGGTTTTTTGAAGTTTTTGACAGCTACGGAGTCATCATTCTGGGTGTGTTCCTCCTGATCTACCCGTTTATTTTCTCCGGCTTGCTCGAATCCATCATCTGGCTCGAAGACAACGACTACGAAGGCATGGCCGAGGCGTTGCAGACGTTCCGGGGCTTCGTGCCCAGCACCCCGCTGATGATCCAGATTCTCATTTTTTCCCTGTTCGGTATGGCGTTCAACATCCTGCTGGGGAATACCGGCATGCTCTCCCTCGGGCATAGCGCCTATTTCGGCGTCGGCGGCTACACGCTGGGGCTGATGCACGCCTGGTTCAAGAAGGGAACCCCTGTCTATCCGTGGATCACCGACACTTTCAAATTGTTTCCGCTGGAGTTCTCGATCATCTCGGCAATCATCGTCTCGGCGGTTTTCTCGTGGCTCATCGGCATGATCGCCAGCACGAAGCGCGGCGTTTACTTCGCGATGGTGACCCTCGCGCTCAGTATGGTCTTCTACTACGCGGCACAGACGTTCGACGACCTGACCGGCGGAACGGACGGCCTGGGCGGCCTGGCCAACATGCGGATGGGAACACTCAATCTCCGTGTCGGAATCATGGACGCCACCATCACCTACTACTTCGTCTTCGTCATCGTGGTCGCCGCCACCGCGATCATCTGGCAGATACTCCGATCGCCCTACGGCCAGGTTCTCCGCGCCGTCCGCGAGAACGAAAACCGAGCGCGCAATTGTGGGTACGACACCGCCAAGATTCGACTCATGGCCTTTACGCTGAGCGGATCGCTGGCGGGCCTGGCGGGGGCGCTTTCCATCATCTACGGCGAATCCGTCCCCATCGAGAACATTCACTTCATCACCTCGGGCCAGATCGTCATCATCACTCTCTTTGGCGGGGCGGGCGTCTTCCTCGGCCCGGCCGTGGGCTCTTTCATCTATTGGTATCTCCGCCAGCTGATGAGCACGGAGTTCGTCAAATACCTGGCCATCTTCCAGTACTGGGAGGCCTGGGTGGGCGGCATCTTCATCCTCATCGTTCTTTTCGTCCCGCAGGGCATCCTGGGAACCATCAACAACTGGACGCTCAACTACAGGACGAAGCGGTACATTGAAAGGCTCGAACACGAGTCCGAAAGCGCTTCCGCTACCGAATCCGAGGAATCCTGAGATGCCGATTCTTGAAACGCAGAAACTCAGCAAGCATTTCGGAGGCCTGATCGCCGTCGATCAGGTGGACTATTCGGTCGAAAAAGGGGAGCTTCGCTCCATTATCGGCCCCAACGGAGCGGGGAAGACGACCTTTTTCAACATGATCGCCGGCGACCTCCCCGCGACGGAGGGTGAGGTCATCTTCAACGGTGAAAACGTCACCGGGCTCGCCACGTTCGAGCGCTCCCACAAGGGAATCGGCCGGACATATCAGATCACGAACATCTTTCCCAAGCTCTCCGTCCTCGAAAACGTCCGCATCGCCGCCCAGTCGCGGAAGACCACCTTCAATTTGTGGACAGGCGTCAGCAGCCACCGGGAGCTCATCGACAAGGCGGACGACATCATCGAACGCATCCAGCTCGCCGACAAGCGGAACGACCTGGGCGGCACCCTCGCCCACGGTGAGCAGCGCTACCTCGAGATCGGCATCGCTCTCGCCACCGATCCGCAGCTCCTCCTTCTGGACGAGCCCACCGCGGGGATGAGCCCCGAGGAATCCCAGCAGACGGCAGCATTTATCCAAAGCCTCGCCGATCCGCTGACCATCATCCTCGTCGAGCATGACATGGAGATCGTCCTCGGGATTTCAGACAAGATCACCGTGCTCCACAATGGAAAATTTCTGGCGGAAGGAAGCGTCGAGGAAATCCGCGAGAACGAGGAAGTCCAGCGCGTTTATTTGAGGGAGTAAGAATGCTTCAGGTTGAAAATATCAACACCTTTTATGATCTGAGCCACGTTCTTCACGATGTCTCCCTGACGGTTGCCGAAGGGGAAGCCGTGGCGTTCCTGGGTCGAAACGGCGCCGGAAAAACCACGACCCTCAAGACAATCATGGGGCTGCTCACTCCTCGCGGTGGCAAGATCACCATGAACGGCACCGACCTTACTGAGGCACAGGCACACACCGTCTCCCTCAACGGCATCACGCTCGTCCCCGAGGATCGGCAGATATTCACCAACCTGACCGTATTCGAAAATCTCAAGATCAGCCGCCTGCCGGTGGACGGGGCAAAACACCTGGACGATCACCTCGACTGGATTTTCAGTCTCTTTCCCCGGCTGAAAGAGCGCATCAACAACAAGGGCAACCAGCTCAGCGGCGGCGAGCAGCAGATGCTCACCATGGCACGAGGCCTCGGCACCGAGCCCAGGCTGATGCTGGTGGATGAGCCGACCGAGGGCCTGATGCCCGCCTATGTCGAGACCATCCACAACGTCCTGGTCGAGATTCAGAAGAAGGGAATCGCGCTCCTGCTCGTCGAGCAGAATTTCCGGATGGCCCTCACCATCTCCAAGCGCGCCTATCTCATCGAAAAGGGCGTCATCCGCTGGGAGGGCGCTTCGAGCGACCTGCTCGAGGATCAGGAAACGCGGATGCGCTACCTCGGCGTGTAAGGTTTTACTGAAGCAGAAAACGCTCCGGAACCCGCTTCCGGGGCGTTTTATTTTTTCCGCAAATCGACCAGCCGCCGGGCTTTGACGCTCTTCATCGGGTCGTGAATCTCGCCCTCGGCCGCGAACTCCACCAACGGCGTCACCATGACCGCCTTCTGCACCCACTCAGGCACCTCCCCGGCCAACCGCGACCGGTCGGCTTCTGCCGCCTCCAGCCGGACGATGAGTTCGTCCATCGAGTCCGGGTCCGTGGCGTCGCGCTTTCGGATGACCAGCTGAAACTCGCGGATCGCCCGATCCCTCGCAAGCAACTCGAAAACAATGTCCGGGTTCACCAGCATCCCCTTCACCTTAACCAGATCGCCCGTCCGCCGGGGGCGCTGGACGATGCGCTCGCCGATGCGCCCGCAGTCGGGACACTCCTCCGTGCGGAGGCCGATGAGGTCGCCGATCAGGTAGCGCAGGAAAACCGTCCCCCGCCGATGGAGGTGGGTGATCGCGATGCTCCCCTCTTCTCCCTCCGGCATCCGTCTGCCGGTGTCGGGGTCCACCACCTCCAGAAAATACAGCTCGGGGACGATATTCTGCGGCAGGGCGCCGTCACGGCACTCGATCAGCCCGCCCTGCATCTCCGTCGCGGCGTAGCGAACGCGCACCTGGGGATCCTCGGCCCCGAAATGGCGGAGGTGATCCGCGTACTCCTCGCGGAGGGCGTCGCTCACTGCCTCTCCCGTCGTCAGCACCATCCGCGCCCGGTCCAGCCGGGCGTCTAGCTCCCGCGCCCGGCGAAGGAAGCGCCGCACGAAGCTTGGCACCCCCCAGATCACCGTCGCCCCGGCCACCTCGACGACCGCCACCGCCTCGTCCAGCCCCCGGCGCACGGGGTAGTCCGGATGCGGACTCCCCGTCAGGGCGCTCACGATCGGCAGTCCCAGAATCTCCGCCGACCGAACGGCGCACAGAAAAGCACCCGTCGGCATCGGCGAGAGGGGGTAGAGGTTCGCGATCACGTCCCCCCGCCGAAGCCCCTCGGCCTCGTTGCAGGCGCGGGCCTGGAGCATGATGTGGTACTGGTCGTGCGTCGTGTTGAAAAAGGGCGAGGGCCGCCCACTCGTCGTCCCCGTGGTGTAGGCGACGTTCCAGAGGGTGCGCTCCTCGAAGGAAAGCTCGGGGACCGCTTCGGGGTCCAGAGAAAACGCGCCGGGATCGGCCATGAAGTCGCTTTTTCGCGTCAGGGGGAGCTTTTCCAGAACGTCCAGCGTCCGGATGCAGGAGGCATCGATTCCCTCCTCCCGGAAACGCCGTCTGTAGAAGGGGTGCGCCCGCCCGCAAAGCGACACCGTCCGCCGGAGGCGGCTCTCCCTCAGCTCGCGCAACTCATCCGTCCGGGACATCAGCCCGCCCCTTTCGAAACTTCCAGCCAGATGATTGACCGAAAGACCAGCTTAGAAAATCCCCGCTTTCTTCTGCAAGCTTCGCACATAGCCGAGGATGAGCCCCACCTCCTCTTTCGTAACGCCCGGAAGGGGCGCCATGTTCCCAAACTTCCAGTGGTGCTGGCGAACGCCGCGCTGGACAGCAAGGTAAAAAGCGGCGTCCGCGTGGTGGTTCGGCTCGTAGATGCGGTGAACGAGTGGGGGGCCGACGCTGCTCCCCTGCGCGCCGGGACCGTGGCACACCATGCAGTTTTTGGAGAAAAGTGCCTGGCCTTTCGCCAAATTGATGTTGGGTCCAACGCGGGCGGTCGTTTTCCCCGCCTGCCGCGAAGACCTCGGAACGGCGAAGAAAAACGCCGCGACGCCAATGACAACAACGGCAGCCAAAATAAATCTCCGATCCATTTTAATTCCTTCAAGGAAAAAAAGAGCGGCGAATTCACCCAGACGAGGAAACTATCACAGGGCAACGGCGCAAAAAAAGCGCTCCCCCAAAAGACCTGCGGAAAGCGCTTTTTGAGCCTCGGCCCGGCGGTTCAACTTTTTTTTGAAGTTTGCACCTGAAAAGATGTGATCATTCGTTCGAGCCTTACCGAACCGCACTCGGGGCATTTCGGCTTCTTCTCCTCATAGTCTGAAACCGTAAGAACGAGGGTAACGACCTGGTGGCACTTCCGACACAAGAACTCGTACGCTGGCATGGCATTCCCCCCTGTTACGAAAGGCGGCGAAGAGACGGCTTTCCTGGCCTGCAGGAAAGCTGATTCGACGTGCTCAACCGGATCACAATACAGATGGACCCTTCCGTCAACGGCTCGGCGATTGAAATTGCCCACCCTCATCGGCTATCTTGGACATCGCTTCATATAAAACTTCCTGGACTCCTGTTGCTTCCCGCAGATTTCTGCGTGGGGATTTCATCATCTTACGAAGGAGCTCCAATGCCACATCCGAACTTCGAACGCGTCGCCCGCCACATCACCGCCGATGCCGTCCGCACGGCTCTCATGGAGATGGTCGACATCAAAAGCCCCACCGGAGAAGAGGCGGCCATGGCAGATTACCTGGCGGGCCGCCTCCGCGGGGTGGGCTTCCATACCCTCCTCCAGGAAGTGAGCGCCGGGCGGCCCAACGCAGTGAGTACGCGCCCCGGCACGGGCGACGGACTCAACCTCCTCTTCACCGGCCACATGGACACCTCCTATAGTGGTGACGAGGATTTTCTCGAGGGCAGGGGCAGGGGCTTCCGCGCACAGGCGGTCTATGAGGACGGATGGATTTGGGGCCTCGGCGCGAACAACATGAAGAGCGGCCTCGCCGCCGCCCTCGTGGCGCTCGAGGCCATTGCGAAGGAAGACATCGCCCTTCGTGGCGACCTCGCGCTCGCGGGCGTTGTCGGCGAGATTGAAAAAGCGCCCATCGAGGAGTTTCAGGGAGAATCCTTTGCCGGCTACGGAACGGGCTCGCGCTATCTCGTCACCCATGGCGTCACGGCCGACTGTGCCGTCCTCTGCGAACCCACGAGACTCCGGATCTGCACAGGGAACATGGGGTGCGTCTGGGCGAAGATCACGGCTTTCGGGAAAATGGCCCATAGCGCCTACAAAAAGCAGCCGGGGCATGAGAACGCCATCGAGAAAATCCACCGCATTCAGACGGCGGTACAGGAGTGGATTCCAGGCTACGGGGAGCGCAACGCGTTCATGGGCGAACGTCCGGAGGCGACGATCGCCGCCATCAAGGGCGGGCTTCGATGGCGCCTCGCGCGGAATCCGGTCGAGGCCAGCCTCTACATCGACGTGCGCACCGTGCCCGGCCAGACGGCGGATCAGGTCAAGCGCGACTTGCGCGGGATCATGAACCGCCTCAAGGACGAGATCGGCGAAACCACCCTTGAGCTCTACGTCAACGATCCGCCGACGCTCATCGACGAGAACCTTCCCATCGTCAAATCGATCCAGAGAGCCCAGGAGGAACTCGGCGCCGGACCGGCGGACCCCATCATCCGGCGCCCCGCCGCCGACTCCACCCACTTCAACCGCTACGACATCCCTTGCGCCGTCTACGGCCCCGGCGGTTTTTCGCATCCCGACGCAGGCACCTGGATGCACGCCGCCGGTGAGCACTGCTCCGTGGAAAATCTCGTCACCGCCGGGCGCGTCTACCTCGCCGTCGTGCTCGACATTTGCAACCGTCTTCCATCCGATTGACATATAAACATTTATAAGGAGCCTCCCATGCCCTTCTTCAACCTCGACGAACTCGAAGCCGACCACATCACCCCCGAATACTCCTCCGCCGTCGGCCCCAACATCCGCGGCGAGAAGATAGAAGTCGGCCGCTTCTACTATCCCAAGGGCACCGAGGCCAAGGCCCATGCCCACCCTAACGAACAGATTCAGGTCGTCATCCGCGGGAGCGGCCGCTTCCACACCGGCGGCGAGGAAAAAACCCTCGACCCCGGCGACGTTATCTTCAACCCACCGAACGTCGAGCACGGCATCATCGAGGTCATCGAAGACCTCGAGGTCATCAACTGCAAGGACGTCGTCCCCGGCTGGAGCGTCAAGTGGGCCCGCTGGAAACCCGAGGAGGAGGAATAGACCATGAGTCCCGACCCGATCACCCCCGTTCACGAAGAAGCCCGGGGCCGCATCTTCACCGCTGACTCCATGACCTACTTCGATGAGCGCGTGGGCGCCGAAGATATCGTCGTCTGCGGCTCCTACGCCGCTCCCTCCTCCTTCCGCTGGGCCCTTCGCCTCGGCGTCAAGGGACTGATCGCCCACGCCGTCGGCGTCGGGAAGGACGAAGCCGGGATCAGCGGCCTCCCTCTCGCCGACAAACACGGCGTCCCCGCCGCCGCCTGTGAAACCATGTCCGCCCGCATCGCCGACGGCGCCTCCGTCTGGGCCGGAACCGTTGGCCACGCCAACGAAACGGCGAAAAAGCTCGGCGTCAAACCCGGCCAATCCATCGAAGAGGCCGCTCGGCTCATACTCGCCGCCCCGCCCGGAAAAAAAATCGTCCTCGAAACCTCCGCCGACAAAAAAATCTACGATCTCGAGGAAACCCCGAACGGAAACATCCGCGCCTCCTGGGGTCTGCCCGTTCTCCGCTCCATCAAGGAGCCCCGGCCGAACGATGTGTTTCTTCAGGGCTCCCACTGCGGCCAGACCCTCATCCACGTTATCCCGCTAAAACTTCGAGGCATCATCGCCAACGACGCGGGCCGGGGCATGGACGACTCGGGCATCGCCTCCTTCGGTCCCCTCGCCGAGGCCGGCATCGCCGCCGCTGCTGTCGGAGCCATGACCGCACGCATCGGCGATGTGATGAGCACCTGGAACGACGGCGTCATCTCCGTCATGAATGAGGTCGCCGAACAAAGGGGCGTACAGGTGGGGATGACCGCCAAGGAAGCCGCGAGAAAAATGCTGGAAACGACATAACGGGCCTGAGATCCGGAGCGAAGATCATCCATAAGAAGCCACCCGAAGACCGAAAGAGGATATTTTCCGGTCCCGAAGGAGATATTTCATGGAACAGCGTCTCAGTCTGATCACCCTCGGCGTCACCGATCTGGATCGGAGCCGGGAATTTTACGAAGCGCTCGGATGGAAGCGCTCCGTCCGGGAGGCCGAGGGCGTCGTCTTTTTCCAGACCGGGGGCATGGCACTCGGGCTCTATCCCCGCGCCGCGCTGGCGGAAGACGCCTGTGTCCCCCCTGGGGGAAGCGGCTTCTGCGGGATCGCCCTCGCCTACAACACCCGCAACCGGGAGGAAGTCGATCTTCTGCTCGCAGAGGCCCAATCCGCCGGAGCCACGATTCTAAAACCCGCCCAGGACGCCTTCTGGGGCGGCTATTCCGGGTATTTCGCCGATCCGGACGGGTATCCCTGGGAGATTGCCTGGAATCCGGGTTTTTCGATAGACCCCGACGGAAGCATCCGGCTCCCGGCATGAGGGCGAAAGAAGCCACCCGGACGGTGCTGGAATCGATATGTCGGGATGATTGGCCAGCCGCCCCGGGATAAAATGTAAAGACTAAATCAAATCCAGTCCCCACCATGAAGAACGAATGAAAATCATTTCTCGGAATACGGTCAAAATTCATCGTGTGTAATGGAGAACCGAATGATAACAAAAGCGCTCCGTGTGGCGATCCTCCCGATGCTGATTTTCGCCCCGGCATGGGCCGAAATCCTGACCTCCGAAAATCTCAAAGGCTCATGGGTGTTCGCATACTGGGCGGAAAAGGGGGATTTAAAAAACAAGCGCGCCGTGAAGGTGCCGATGGACTTTCGCCCCGATGGCACCGTGATCAGAAAAGAGCGGACCCGAACCCAGACGGCGCGCTATGAAATCAAGGGAGACATCATCATCTACATCGACAAGGGAGAGCGCCAGGAATGGAAACTGGTGTCATTTTCTCCGGGGAAAGCCTTTACCGTGAGACACAAGGACACTCTGATGTTTTTTGAAAAGAAATAGGGGGTCGGCCGGTCACCCCCGATCAACCTGACCCGGTGAAGGATCACCGTAGGGGCGGGCCTGTGTGGCCACCCCCTCCGGACAAAAATATGCTAGCCTCTATCAAAAGCTGATCGGGGGGTCTGCGTCATCGGAGGTCCGGCATGAAGAAACTCCTCCTCCTCACCCTCACCCCCTTTCTTCTCGGGGCATCGGACGACGACATCCCCGGCCATCCCCCCGGCGTGCCCGAGCGCTGCTGCGGCTACCTTGACTGCCGCCCTGCGCAAATCAAAATCCTCGAACGAAACCGCATCCACGATATCGTCATCGTGGACGGAAAGCGCCTCGTCCTCCCCGCCGGGAGCGCCCACCGCTCCAAGCGATCCGGAAGCTGGTGGTGTTTCCAGTCCGTCCGCGAGCGCTGTCACAAGGAAGTCTCCGAGCGCTGCGCCCGCTGCGCCGTCGAGGGCCGCCGGGCCGTCAGCGAGCTGCGCCTCATCCCCGCGCCGGACAACCCGAAGGGGAGTCATCTCGTCCTGCCGAACGGCGGGTGCGCCGGGTGCCACGGGCTAGAATTCGCGCCGGCGAACTAAGGGGAAGTGCGGAAGATACCCGAACCATCCGCGCGTCATCGGTTCAGCCGAAGCCCTGCATGCGCAGCGCGGCCTCCGGGCTATGATACAATGGAATGGAAGTGGTCCAGCGTCCTGATTCCGCCCGGGAGAAGGCTCGATGTTTTTCCGTATTTCCGGACAGCCCGCTGGCGGATATTTCGCGTTGTTTGTCTTGCTCGCCACGCTCGCTGGCTGCGTTTCCGCCACATCCTCCGTCACCATCGATATCGAAAACCGGAATGAAGTCGTCGGAACGTGGAAGGGAAGTTTCCAGCCGAACACGTATCCGCGCGTGGGCTCTCCGATCAAACTGACGCTCAAGCCAGACGGAAAGTATGAATATTTTATCTACGCCAATACATACAAGGGCACCTATCGAATCGAGAACGGAAAACTTCACCTGAAACCCACCGCATCCGACAAAGAGACCATCATCACCTATTACGACAGCGACAGCGCCGCAAATCAGAAAGTCCTGAAGTGGAGTTCGCAAAGGGGCGATTTCACTCTCTCCCGGGAAAAGTGAGACGGCGGCGGGACATACGCCTGGAACTTCACGAGACGAATGAATGTTCATGCCCCGTGACGGGCACACGCATGATTCCCCATCGGGAGACCCGCCTTGCTCAAAATCCGCGCGCTTGCCCCATGCGGCCTCGCGCCATTTGATTTTGATCTGGAAAAGGGCCGGTGCGCCGCCATCATGGGGCCATCGGGCGGGGGGAAGACGCTGACGCTCCGGGCGGTGGCCGACCTCGACCCGAACGAGGGCGAGGTGTTTCTGGACGGGAAAGAGCGCGGGCGCTTCCCCGCCCCTGACTGGCGCAGGCGGGCGATCTATGTTCCGGCGGATTCGGGCTGGTGGACGGACCGCGTCGGCGATCATATTCATGACAGAGAGACTGCGGCGGCGTTTCTGCCCCGCCTTCTTTTGACGAAAGACGCGCTCTCGTGGGAGGTCTCGCGCCTCTCGACCGGCGAGCGGCAGCGGCTGGCACTGGCGAGGGCACTGCTTCTGGATCCCCCCGTGCTTCTGTTGGACGAGCCGACCTCGGGGCTCGACGAAGGCGCCGCCCACGCCGTGGAGGATGAGCTTCAAGAGCGCCTGCGCGGTGGGACCAGCATTTTGATGGTGACGCACAGCCGCGAGCAGGCCCGGTGGGTGGCCTCGGCCCTGCTCAACATCGGCGGAGGCCGGGTCCGGGAGGAGGCGCCTTGAACCTCATCACGCTCGACGCCTGGGATCTCCTCCTCGCGGCGCTCCTCATCGGCCTGAACGCGTTTTTTTCGATCTGGCTCCGGCTCTCCCTCGAGCGCCAGCTTCTGATCGCGGCCCTTCGCATGATCGTCCAGCTTACGCTGATGGGCTTCGTCCTCAAGACGTTGTTCGCGATTTCATCCCTCCCCTTCACGCTGACGGCGCTGACGTTCATGGCGCTCTTTGCCGGAAACGAGGTGCACGGGCGGCAGGAGCGACGCTTCACAGGCTGGTGGTCCTACGGCGTCGGCACGATCAGCGGGAACACGATGACCGGCATCAGCCTGGGGCTGAACACGCTGACGGCCCAGGTGGCCCGCGAGCGCATCTCGGTCGAGGCGCAGCTGGCGCTCGGCGCCACTTTTCTTCAGGCCATCCGCCCCCTGCTGCGCGGTGCGGCCAAGACCGGATTCATCCCCATCGTGAACTCGATGGCTGCTGTGGGGCTGGTCTCCCTGCCGGGGATGATGACGGGGCAGATTCTCTCGGGCGTGGATCCCATCGAGGCGATCAAGTATCAGATGCTGATCATGTTTTTGATCACGGGGGGTACGGGGCTGGGGGTCATGATTGCAGTCCACGCCGGCGCCTGGCGGCTCACGGACCGGCGGCACCGGCTTCGGCTGGACCGGCTGGCAGCGGAATCGAAGGCCGGAAAAGGGTGAGCGGAGCGCGAGACCCTTCCGCCTCTAGTGTCCCCAGAATTTCTCGGGAGCATCCAGAATGTTCCGCCCGATAAAATCCGAGGTTTCATCGGCCAAGTCCGTTTCCTTCTTCCGGCAATCGCAGAGAACCAAAACGGGAATCTCCACTCCGTTTTCCCGCTTCGTTCCAGTTTTCATCCACCCGGAACCATCGCACTTTTCGCACTTTCTTTCTTCAGGGCTCATGTCGTCCGCTTCCTTTGTTGATGCGGCGTCTCTCAAATGTTTGTTCCCACGTCACGACTATCCCAGCTTGTGCACATGCATGATAACCTCACCCGATGTAATCTCGGGCCCGGCGGGGACGAGAGACGGAAAATTTTCCTCCACCCAATCCGCCGCCTCACCGGCGGATTTTTCCGCCCCGGCCTGATCATCGAAGATATTGATCGAGACAATCTCTCCCTCACCTGCCCTCACAAAATAATACGCCAGGAATCCGGGCACCTCGCCCACGATGGAGATAAAGTCCTCCTCGACTCGGCGCTTTAACTCATCCACGGAAGCGGGATCCATTTTGTAGCGCCGCATACTTGCATACATGATTCCCTCCTTTTATGAAATGGAATGTCCGGGCAGCGAAAAGCGGCCCCGCCGTCGGAATTTTCCGTGTTCATCAGGTTCTTCCGAGCGCGGCGCCCCTAAATTCATCCATAACTAATTGATACATAAAGACTTGTGTCAAATATTGATATCGGCATCCGCCCGACCCATATTAAAGACAATAATGTCCCAATTTTCTTTCCGCCTTCCCGAAGTCTCAGCGCAAAAAAGAAAGGGGGACGCGATGAATGGCGCCGTGAAGGAGGCCGGCAAGGCCCCGAAAATGGCCGGGAAAGAGAGATGCCCGTATCGGGTGATCTCCCCTTCCCACGGGTTGCTCTGCTTCGATCCATGGGTATCCGAATACGTGAAGCCAGCGCAACAAATTCTCGAAACGTGGTGCAAATTGGATTTCCGATCTTGCCCCCACTTTCTCGCCTACGAGAGCAACACGCGGGCGGGCATGCGGAGGCACTTCATGCTCTGATCGCCCCTCGGAATGAGAGGGGGCGGGTTTTCCCGCCGAATTCCGCTGAAGCACCTCTCAGTCGATCCGCCCGTCCTGGGACATGAGGATCGCCACCGGGCGGGTTTGGGGAAAATGAGAGAGGATGATCATCAGCGTGACCATGATCGGGACGCTGAGAAACATCCCGGCCACCCCCCAGACGCTTCCCCAAATCGCCAGCGACAAGAGAAGGACCAGCGGGCTTAAATTGAGCGACTGCCCCATGATTCGGGGCTCCAGGATGTTCCCGACGACGATCTGTACGGCGGCGAGGCCGACCGCCACGATCAAAAATGGACCCCAGCTTTCGAACTGCAACAGGGTCAGCAGGGTCGGGAAGAGCACACCGATCAAGGAGCCGATATAGGGAATGTAGTTCAGGAGAAAAATCAACACCGCCCAAAAACCCGCGAAGTCCACCCCAATCCAGGCCAGAATCGCATAGCTCACCAGGCCGGTCAGAATGCTCATGATCGTTTTCACCCAGACATAGCTCTGGATTTGCACGCCGATATGATCCAGCGTCCCGCGAAGGGTCTTCTCCCGCGCGGAATCGGGGGCAAGCGCCGCGATCTTCCGGTCAAAGCTGTTCTGCTCGATGAGCAGGAACACCACGTACAGGACGATGGTTCCGGTGTTCGCCGCCACCCCCGTCAACGAGGCGGCCAGCGTTCTGATGATACCGCCGATGTCGATACGGGATACCAGCTGGTCCATGCTGGTGTACTTTTTCAGGTCCAAAAATCCCGCGATTTTTCCCATTAATCTTTCGGCGCTGCCGTCCACCCTGATTGAATCGGAATTGTTCGGCCACCGCCGCGGGGCTTTTACCGGTGCCCTCGATGACCG
>CAMYJL010000059.1 GCA_947258645.1 uncultured Nitrospinota bacterium | reverse complement strand
GAGTCCGGCTTCGCGCCGAGGGAGAACTGATCCAAAAACCTTTCCCAGGCGCCCCCCAGGCCGGAGGGCGGGTCTTCTTTCCGCGCTCCCTGCCGTTCGCCGGAAGCGTGATTCCGCGTGTAGAGCCGCTCGTCGAGCGGAATATCTCTCTGCGACGGGGAAGAATCCCCCCCGGCAGGGAGGGAGCGTCTCACCGAGGGAGAAGCCGTCTCAAGGGCGGCATTCAACGAATCGCTCAGAACGGCGTCGTTTTTGACCGATTCACGCAAAAAAGAAGATATGGCAAATAATGGCGGCGCATACGCGAATATCAGCGCAAAGAATAGAAGACCAGCAAAAAAGGGAGAAATAGCGTGGCGGCGCAAAGAATTATCTCCTGAGATCAAAGCCCTCCTGTAAAATACCATACGTAACGCCTTTCTCCCCACCCCAATTCACTGCCAGCAAACCGGTCAAAATTCTTTTCCTTGTCCTTCCAGCGTATCCGATTCCCACTCTCCCCGCGAGAAAGCTCCCTAGTGAAGCCTTCTGATTCGAAATTAGAAATCGCTCTCCCCCCGCCAGATCATCCGCGGCCAGGGGATCACCACATTCCGGATGGCCTCGCTGAGAACCTGCTCGCCTCCCCCGACGCTTGCGGCTTTGATCTCGAGGCTGTTTGCCCCGATGTTGATCGTGGGCAGCCCCTGCGGTCCCGCGGGCTGGTTCACCCGGAATGCGTCCCAGATGGTGTCAATCTGCAACGAACCACAATTATCGGTGCCCGAGGCCCCGCAGGTCGCGGTCTGACGGCCCGCGTTGGCCGCCGTCGTCGCATCCCCCAAGACGCTGAACTGCATGGGAAAATACCTCATGGTTCCACCGTCGTTCACGACGTAGTTAAAGCCCCCTGGATCTCCCTCGTTGGTCGGGAATTCGCCGAAGCGGTCCGGTATGACGCGGAACTCGCCCTGCGGAATCGATCCCCCGCATCCCGGACAAGATTCACTTACAGAACCCGCCCGGAAGTCGGTTCGGATGAGGGCATTACCGTCACCCACCGTAAAGGTCTCGGCGGCCTGCCCCGCCTTCCTCACCATCAGCGTGAGCTGAGTCGGGTGCTGGTGATAAAAGGGTTCGCGGGAACCGGATCCAACCGGAATCCGGGTGCCCTCGAAGTTGAAATTATCCGGGGGGAAAAAGATGCTGCCATCCCCGTAGCGGGTCATTCGCAGCTTCCGCCCCTCGCGAATGTAATCGCCGGCTCCGTTCCCCATTTCCATGCTCATGGTGTCGATCAGTGGCAAAGGCTGCAGTTCCGAACCCCGCGGATTCGGAACCGTCAGGCGGCAGTCAACCCCCGGACTCGTCCGGCAGTCCACCGCCGAATAAAAGGTAGAGAAATAGGAGTTCCAGGGAAGATCGCGGATATTAGAAGCGGAAAGCCCCGCGAGCCCCTCTGCCTCAAACGCGACCCGTGTATCGAGGTAGTTGAGACCCGAACTTGCGCCGAGCGCAATCGAGGTCATCCGCACCTCGTCGGTGTTCGAGGGCGGCCGGTAAACATACTGCTGCACGCGCAACCGCTCACCGTCGCTGTCGTTCAGGACCACCCCCGCGCGGCCGTCGGCCTGCTGGGCGAAAAGGGCATCCCGCTCACGGACCGAGCCCAGCGCGAGCGCGGTGTCGACGGCGGCGTTCAAGGCCCCAGCGGAAAAGGCATTCGAAGCATGGTTTCGAATGACCGAGGCCGCGGCATTGAGAATGTCTTCCTCCACCTGAACGGCGTAGGCGAGGAAGCCGTTGCTGTTGAGGGCACCCTCGCGCGCGGCGACATCGATCAGGCCGCTCTCCTCGCCACCCGAGGCGGTGGGCCGAAGCTGCCCGGCCTGGTAGCCTCCGTTCTCCGTGTACGCGGAGGGCTGGAAGCCGCCGCCGAAAGCGTCCTGAATCTCCTGCGCGCATTGCTCGGGCGAACCCACGCAATCGAGCGTGTCGAGCCGGGCCATCACCGTCTCCGCCACGTTCGGGAATGTGTCCAGGGAATCGAGGCCGCCTTGGATCAAAGAGTCGCCCGCCGCGGTGGCGAGGAGGAACTGCTCGCCATCAATCGTGCCTCCGGCATCCCGCCCCAACCGGTCGAGCTCGCGGGCCAAGGCGGTCGCCACCTCGGCCCCGAAATCCGTCAGGCCCGGATTGTCCACAAACCAGGCGAGATCACCTTCTCCGGCACAATTCCGAACGCTCGCGTCGCAACTGGCGTATTCCGTCGCCTGCTCGACGGTCAGGTTGTCGAGTATCTGGCCCACCTGGGCGGCGGAAAGCACGGCGCCGAAATCGAGCAGGGACTTGAGCACCGCATCCGTGAACGGGGAGTTCGGCTGGAATCGGTTGAGAAGATCCTGCGCTTCCTGCTGGATCAGGAGAGAAACCAGGCCCGCCTGCTGCTCTGTCGTCAGGACGCCGAACAAATCGGCCTGCTGCTGATCGGTCAGGCCCAGAAAGAAGTCCTTGAGCGCCTGACCCGAAAGACCCGCCAGCTGTTCCTCAAGCGTAGGGGGCGGCGGGACGGCCGCGGCCGCAATCGTGGGGCAATTGTCCCCGATAAGACAATTGGTGAGGTCGGCA
Source organism: uncultured Nitrospinota bacterium (assembly GCA_947258645.1). Classification (GTDB taxonomy): domain Bacteria; phylum UBA8248; class UBA8248; order UBA8248; family UBA8248; genus CAMYJL01. The sequence goes on along the minus strand of CAMYJL010000059.1, from coordinate 10,588 downwards.
TTTTCGCCCTTGTCATCGAAAGCGCTCGAATCCGTCTGCCGGTTCGTGTCCCGGATGGAGTCCAGCGCACTTTCCGCGGATTCTCTGATCTCCACCTGTACAATGGCTTCGGTTTTTTGCGCTTCCGCCGAGGAAACCCGGGCCACCTGCGTGTTTCCCACCACCCGGGTTTCATCCAGTATGGTCTGGATGAACTCCTGAGAGGCCGACGCCACCCTCAGCAAAGCGTCCCCAAGAGAAGCCCCGGTCACCTGGCCCGCATTGACGAGAACACTTTTAGACCCTTCCTTGCCGGTCTCATCGGACAACTCGCATTCGGTCGTCCCGCCTCGCCTCAGGCGATTCTCTTCCTCGCCCGGACGCTGGAGGCACACCACGACGGAACCCTCGGTCGTGAGGATGGCCGATTTCCCTGAATTTTCCACCTTCGTTCCGAACTTCGTACCCCGGACACCGGCCACAAGGGTCGGTGTGATGACCTCGAACGTTGAATCCGGATGGGAGTTCTTCGCCGCGTTCACCATGATCGTCCCGACCGTCATTCTCAGGCGAATCGAACGCTTCTTGGTCTTGGGGTCGTAGAGCATCTCGTCGATGTTCACGGAAGTATCCTCGCCGATGGCGAGCGTGCTCCCATCGTCGAACTGAAGCTCCAGCCGCGCGCCGAATTCCGTCTCATCGATATCCTTGAACAAAACCGGCTCGGCTCCCGTTATCCGGATGGCCTCCGTCTTGCCCTGCCGGATGACGTTCACATCGCCCTGAAACGACTTCACGATGCCGATGTCATTGGGGTCGATCACGCCGCGCTCTTTGAGGAGCGCCTTCTGGTCCCCCAGGCTCTGGGTAGGACGCCCCCCCGCTAGCAGATACGTCAGCGTGATAAACTCGATGCGCGAGAGGGGTTGATCGGGCTTGGTGCCGGACAGGATCAGGACGCCCTTATCGGCCAGGCCCTTCACCACGGCCTGATACCGCTCGGCGGGAGAGAGGTTCTCCGCCCCGGGGGGAGCGTAGCGCCGCGCGGCGGGCGGGCGCGTAAACTTGTTCAGGAAGTAGCGCTCCACGAACGCCCCCTTGGTAACCACCGGAGCGTCCTGAGCCGGCTGGGAGAGGGCCTGCCCGGGCAGAAAAATGCACAGGACACCCGCGAGAACCACAAAATACCGGCATATCGATGCCACCCTTGTCACGAGGCCACCTCTTGAATCTGTCGGATTTCAGAAAAATAACTAAAACAGCCATTTTAAACAGATACTTTACCCTGCGATTATTATAATAATACAAAAAGTATAACCCGTCAAGTGCTTGACGAAATTGCAGTTATCCAAACGGAAACGCGCCCGGAACTCGCCATTAATTTGACGAAAACACAGGCGAAAATCCGCCCGGGCAGCTGTTGAGAGTTGAGAAAATACGAGAGGAAATGGCGCGCCGGAAGGCGCTGAAATCAACAAAAAGTCGAGAGAAGGAGATCAAAAGGCAAAAGTCGAATTTCTTGCTCAGGCAGAAAGCCCGCTTTTTTTCTTCGCTTTCTTTTTTTCGAGCAGAGCTACTTTTTAGCCGTCTGTTTTCCCGACTTGGGGAAGCAGGCGAACACCACTTGGACAACCTCGCCGGGGCCTTTTTCGCTTTGCCTCTTCAGGGAGATTGAGTGCATGGCGCCCTTGGGGCCTTTATTGCCTGTACACTTGACCAGGAAAGCCGCGAAATTATTGATCGCCGTCCCGAGATTGGTGACCCGCTTCGGCCCGATGTCCCCATGAAGTTTTGCCGGACTCTCCGTTGAGTGAGCAAAGCCCCCACCGAGGACCGCCGCAATGACGAGCAGGAAGGCGCCCACCTTCCAGAGTCTCTTGTCGCTGATTTTCATCAATTCTTTTCCCTTCCCCTGCCGGAAGCCCGTCGTGGAAACGGGCTCTCATGGAACCACAATCCAAGCTTCTTCCAGCAGAGAATTTGCAATCCTTGTGCCGGGTTGAATTATTTGGATGCGGCGTCCGATCGCATGAGGTGGGGGCACAAGAAGATCGCCAGGACGGTTCGGAAAAGCTTTGGGGAAAAACGAAATCGGCAGAAAAGATCACCCAGGTCGGCGGATGCGGATATCGACTACCGCCGGCTCAGGCGAAAAAGGATTCGAGCTTTTTCCTCACCCCTCCGCCGCGATGTCTTTCTCATCCAACGGCGTGTAGCGGCCCACCACTCCCTTTTCGCGGAGCGCGTCCAACTCGGCCTCGCTGAGCCCGGCGAGCAGGGTCAAAACCTCATCCGTGTGCTCACCCATGTAGGGAGCGCGCTCCAAGCGCGCCTCGGAGCCGGGCATTTTGATCGGGCACCCCACCTGCCGGATACGCCCCGCCGCGGGGTGCTCCACCTCGATGACCATGCCGCGGGCCTGAACCTGCGGATCCTCGAGCGCCTCGGCCACCGAGTTGACAGGCGCGAAGGGGACATGGCCCTGGAGCCGATCGGCCCATTCCGCCGTGGTCTTTTTCATGAGCTCGGCCTCGAGGATGGCGCCGAGTTCCTCGCGATTGTCGAACCGGTTCTGGAGGGTCCGGAAGCGGGGGTCGTCCGCCAGCTCGGGCCGCCCCATTCGCTCCACGAGTATGGGGTAGAACTTGTGCTTCAGGCAGGCGATGTATATCCATCCGTTTTTCGTTCGAAATACCTGGGAAGGGACGAGCGACGCATGGGCGCTGTGGGCGAGCTTGGTCGGCTCGAATCCGCAGTTCATGACCCAGGACGCCTGGTAGGCGAGTTGCGCCGTGGCGCCGTCCATCAGAGCGACATCCACATCGCGGCCCTTCCCCGTCCGCTCGGCCTCCCAGAGGGCGGCCAGCATCCCCCCCACCGAGAGAAAGCCCCCCGTATAGTCCACAAAGCTGACGCCCGCCTTGGAGGGCGGTCCGTCCGGCTCGCCGGCCATGCTCATGATTCCCGTATAGGCCTGCATCAAAAAATCGTAGGCGGGCTCATGGGAGCGCGGCCCGGTCGTGCCGAACCCGGAGAGAAAGCAACAGACGATTTTTTCGTTGAGCGGGCCGAGGTGTTTGTATGTGAGTTGAAACTTCTCGGGGTCCGTTCCCCTGCCGTTGACGAATACGGCATCCGCCTTCGGAACCATCTTTCGGAACAGCGCCAGGCCCTCGGGGGAGCGGACATCCAGGGAAACGCTCTTTTTCCCCCGGTTAAAACATTGAAAATAATAGCTATCGTTGTTCGGGAGCGGATAGGGGGGCACCGGCCGGGCCGAATCGCCGCCCGCCTTGAAGTTCTCGATCTTGATGATCTCGGCCCCCATGTCCGCCAGCAGCATGGTGCCCACCGGCCCGGCGCCGAACTGCTCGACCGCCAGAATCCGGAGTCCTTCCAACGGCCTGGGCCTTCCCATCGAAGCGCTCTCCGTGCGAATGATTGGGCCGAATCCGGCCCAAATAAGGGAAAATCGGGATATCCCCGCTTCCGAGAAAACCGAGCCTAACATCCTCAAATATAAAGTCAAAATTGTCCGGAGAAGCGGTTTTCATTTTCCCAAGTTCCTGCTAAATTACCGTTTATCCAGATTATGAAAAGGCGTTTCTACTTCGCATGGCCAAAGCAGGAAGGTGATTTTCGATGCCCACAAAAATCCAGATCCAGAACCTGAGAAAAGTGTACGACACTCCCGAGCGGAAGGTCCACGCGCTCGAAAATGTCAATATCGACATTCAGGACGGTGAGTTCATCTGCCTGGTGGGCCTTTCCGGATGCGGAAAGACCACCCTCCTGAACATCCTGGCGGGGTTCGTCGAGATCACCCACGGGGACGTTTACATGGACGGGAAGCCCATCACGGAAGACTACGACAAAGGGGTCGTCTTCCAGGAATACGCGCTTTTCCCCTGGCTCACCGCTGTCCAGAACGTCGAGTACGGCATGAAAATCAGGAACGTGCCACCTGACGAGAGAAAGAGAATCGCGATGGAGTTTCTCCGGCTCGTCCGACTGGAGGAGTTCGCCGACCTGTTTCCTCACAGCCTCTCCGGCGGCATGCGCCAGCGCGTCGCCGTCGCCCGCGCCCTGGCCTTCGACCCGCAGGTGCTCCTGATGGACGAGCCCTTCGGCGCGCTGGACGCCCAGACAAGGGAAGAGCTTCAGGACCTCACCGTGGACGTCTGGCAGAAGACCAAAAAAACCGTGATTTACGTCACTCACAACCTTGCCGAAGCCGTCTTCCTGGGCAACCGGGTCGTTGTGTTCATTCCCAATCCGGGGAGAATCAGGGAGATTCTCACAATCGATTTTCCGCGCCCCCGGGACGCGCTGGCGCCCGAATTCATCAAAACCCAGCGGAGGATCAACGAACTCATTCGCGATTGGAAATAACTGCCACCGCATATCTGAAACTGATAAACAGGGAAGGATTAAAAGATGGCTGAAGCACAAGCTGGCCCCCCGCCATTGAATCTGGATGCACCGCACAAGACTCCGTATGTTTCGATTTGGATGAGGATTCGCCCCGTCTACCCGTTTCTCCTGGTCATTTTTATATGGCAGATTACCGCCTGGTTCCTGCACGATCTCATGGGCGACCTGTTCCCCTATTTCGGATCCATCCTGTTCCGGGGCTGGGAGCTGATCACCGGGCCCCTGGTGAAAGCGATGGGGGTGGATGTGGATACAGGCTTCCTGACCCAGCTCTATGCCATCATTTTCAAAAACCCGCTTGGCTTCATCGATCAGCTCAAATATCTCTCCGACAGCCCGCTCCTGTGGCATACCCTCTCCACCGCCTGGCGGTTGCCGTTCTCGTTTATGATCGCCTCGGTCATCGGTGTCACTGTCGGAATCATGATGGGGCGCTTCGCGTTCTGGGAGGGGTTCTTCGTCCCGCTGCTCTCGGTGCTGCTGCCCATCCCGGCCCTCGCCTGGACGCCTATCGCTGTCATCTGGTTCGGAAACGGCGATCAGACCGTCATCCTGGTCACGGCCTTTGCATCCTTCCTCCCCATCGCGATGGCGGTGTGGACAGGCGTTAAAACCATCAACCCGGTCTGGATTCGCGCGGCGCAGTCCATGAACGCGGACAAGATGACCATTTTCCGGACCGTTGTTCTCCCCGGCTCTCTGCCGATGATCCTGAGCGGCATGCGCATCGGCCTGGCCCGGGCATGGCGCGCGGGCGTGGGCGCGGAGGCCTTCGCCGGAATCCGTTGGGGTCTTTCGGCGGGAATCTTCGATGCCCAGGAATACCTCGACACCGCCTTTATGATGGTGGCCATCGCGGTCCTGGGCATCTTCGGCTACCTGCTCGAGAAAGTCCTCTTCCAGCCCATCGAAACCCGAACCATCATCAAATGGGGCATGATGGAAGAGATGGGCGGACAGGACAAGAAAGTCTAGCGGCACACAAACCGGCCGCATCCAATCCGATAGAAAAAAACCCCCGGGGACGTGAAATCCCCGGGGGTTTTTCTGTCTGCTCAGGCGTTTAGTTCATGCCCGCCGTGTAATTCATCTCCTTCGCCACCTTGCGAAGGATCGAATCGTCAATCCACTTGGTCTTCGTGAAATCGGCGCGTTTTTTGATCCAGCCGAGCTTGATTTGCTTGTCAGCCATGTCGTTGAGATATTTCTTCACCTCGTCCGTGATGAAGACTTCCGACCGGAGCCGCCGCACGATTTTTTTAACAACCGAGAGCTTCACCTTGGAGCCGAGCTCAATCAGATCCTCGTAATAGACCTTGGCGTACTCGTCGGGGTTTTCCTTGAGGAGCTTGTGGGCCTTGATCCAGCCCCGGAAATACTTCTCGAAAAGCTCGGGATGCTTTTTCAGGGTGGCCGGATTGCCGACGTGCATCATGCGCGTCTTATCGTACTTGCAAAGGTTCTCCAGCGAGCGAACCTGGCCCGCCTGGATGGCGATCTCGAGCATCGGGTCGCCGAGCATGGCACCCTGCGCATTTCCCGAGACAATCGCCGCGACCCGCTCGGTGGTCCGGACGCTGAGCAGCGGAAAGTCTTTGCTCTTCAATCCATGCGCCGGAACGACGTAAGACTGGAACGCGAAGTCCGTGCTCGTTCCCTTCTTGTTGGCGAAGGTTTTGCCCTTGAGATCCTTCAGGCTCTTCGCCTTCGATTTCACCGGAACCACGATGTGCTGCGTGTCGCAGATGTTGGCCGTCACGCCGATGGCCATGACCCTGGCGCCCTTGGAGATCGCCGTCGTGAAGGGCGAGAAGCCCGTCGTGCCCGTATCCAGGTTGCCCTGGATGATGGCGTTGCGCATCAGCTTGCCTTGTTTGAAGTTGCTGATCGTGTAGTCGAGGCCCTGTTCTTTCCAGTAGCCTTTCATGTGGGCGACACTTTCGAACGAGCCCATCAGCGCGCTATGGGCGCCGATGAGGAGTTTGGGTGCGGCGTCGGCGGAGCCGGCGGCGAAAAGACCGGCGGCCATCACAACGCCGAGCAGAATACTGGTGAATCGTCTCATCGTATTTCCCCTCATAAGCGAATACAGCGGCAATAAGCGAATACAGCGGCAAATGGAACGAGTAAAAAACCCTCCCGATTTGGAGGGACGGAACCCTTCATCCTCCTCTAAAGTGTTATCAGGAACGACACTTGCCCCCTTGGGAACGAAAGATATTTTCGATACGAATAATTCTATTTTCCCACGAATCCGGAAAATGTCAAAACCGGACAAAAAAGCCCCGGGGCGCTTGGGGGCGCCCCGGGGCAGTTGATCCGTGAGGATACTAGTTGCTGAAGTTCAATTCCTTCGCCGCTTTGCGGAGAATCGAATCGTCAATCAGCGAGGTCTTTCTGAAGTCCGGGTGCTTCTTGATCCAGCCGAGCTTGATCTGCTTGTCTCCCATGTCGTTGAGGTAATTCTTCACCTCATCCGTGAGGTAGACCTCAGTCTTGAGCTTTTTCACAACCGAACGCATGTAGGAAAGCTTGGCCTTGTCGCCGACTTCCTGCAGCGCTTGGGTGTAGATCTCGGCATACTTGTCGGAGTCGTTTTTCAGCAGCATATGAGCCTTGAGCCACCCGCGGAAGTACTTCGCATAAAGGTCGGGGTGGTTTTTAATCGTTTTCGGGTTGCCGATGTGCATCATCCGCGTGTTGTCGTACTTGCAGAGGTTCTCAAGCCTGCGGACCAACCCTTTTTTCACGGCGATTGTCGTCTGAGGCTCACCCACCATGGCGGCCCCGGCCGCGCCGGAGACGATCGCCGCGATCCGCTCGGTCGCCCGGACGCTCAGCAGCGGGAAGTCTTTGCTCTTCAGGCCATGCGCCGGAATGACGTAGGACTGGAAGGCAAAGTCCGTGCTCGTTCCCTTCTTGTTGGCAAAGACCAGGCCCTTGACGTCCTTCAGGCTCTTCGCCTTCGACTTCACCGGCACCACGATGCTGACGGCACCACAGATGTTGGCTGTGACACCGATGGCCTGCACCTTGGCGCCCTTGGCAAGCGCCGTCGTGAAGGGCGAGAAGCCCGTCGTGCCCGTATCCAGGTTGCCCTGGATGATGGCGTTGCGCATCAGCTTGCCCTGCTTGTAGTAGCCGACCTTGTAGTCCAGGCCTTCCTTCTTCCAGTAGCCCATCCGGTCCGCGACAACTTCGAACGAGCCCCACAGCGAGCGGTGAGCGCCGATACGGAGCGTGGCGGCATCTGCGGTTACGGCGACGCCCAGAAGACCGGCCGTCATCACGGCACCAATCAGAATAGCTGTAAAGCGCTTCATCAAATTACTCCTCCTTGAATGAGAAACGGCAATAAAAGACAGGAAACCATCCCCCCTGAAGAAGAGGGTCAGAACCAAATCCTTCCCTCGTCAAATAGGCGATTCGCCGGGTCAGCGTTTAATATCCCTAGTTAGGTGCGCTTTTCCCTGAACTGTTTTATTTGCGGCTTTCTTATAATTCTACACGAAATTCCAAAAAATCCAAGCTGGATATTTTCGATTGTATCTCATTGAAAAATAAGGGTTTTAGGCGATTTCGGGGCAGATGAGCAGGCGAAAGAGCCACACTTTGGGGCAAACAGAACCACGCAGGCAATACCGGATAAGGCATCCATCCATCCGGGGTTCAGAATGGCTAGAGGTTCAGAATGGCGGCCGCCCGGACGGGTGAGCCCGTACCGTTCCGAATTTTGAGAGGAAGTCCCACATAGAGGAACTCCTTGCCGACCACATCTTCGATATTCACGAGATTTTCCGTGTTGTGACGCTGAAGCTCCCGGCAAAGAACATGACAGGGAAAGGTCAATTCATTGGCATTGATCCCGGCGTCGATGCTGGGCGCGTCCTAGCCAATGTTCACAACGCCGCATTCGCGGTAGAGAAAATCCGCCGCCTCGCGGCCCAGGCCCGGATACTCGGAAATATAGGCATCGCTCGGAAACGTCCGCCGGTAATGTCCCCCTGTGAAGAGGACTGTCCCCCCCTTCGGCGGAGTCAATTTCTGCTTGGTGAGCTCATCCTGCAAAAGAGAGAGGGAGATCTCCTGCCTGGGTTCCACCTTCCCGGTAAAGTCCAGCGCAATGCCCCGGGTGACAAACATGAAGAGAGGCGATTGATCGATATTGGGCGCGGTTTCGCGCTCGTCAATGTGGCTCACCGAGTCTGTGTGCGTGGGCCCATGATCGCACATGTGCAGCATCATCGCCGCGTATGTAATGTCCTTCGGTTTGATGGGGGCATTCTCCATGTCTTCATGACGCGCGATATATTCGATTTTCGTGGCCGGATGCCCCGGAAAACGCGGCGCATCAGAGTAGATTTCCTGGCTGAGATCGACAATCTCGTACATGCTCTCCCCCTTCGGTGAAACCCGGAAATACAAGGGCTCCCGCAATCTCGCGCGGGAGCCCTCGATATTCTCAAATTCCCTATCGAATTATCCGACGCCCCCAACTGTAACGCCGCTCGAAACGGGCGCCTCCAGTTCGGGCAACACCTTGGTCATGAAGGTCTCGAGCTCGTAGATGACCTCGTCCTTCGGCTGTTGTGCGTAATGCCAGATCAGCGTGATGTACTCGGCCGGAAGGACTTCGTAGGAATCCACAAACTGTTGGGTGAGCTGGTCCAGCGTGCCACCATGGAAAATGCCGCTGTCCTTGATGTTCTGGACCCAGTCGATGTTCTCCGTATCGTCCGGAAACTGCGGGAAGAACGGAACATAGAAGTTCTGGTAAATGTCCTGGTCGTACTTGCGGAGCTTCTCGTCGTACTCTTTTTCAGAGTCGGCCACATGAATCCACCGGCACATATTCTGCCGCTCGCCCAGCGCCCAGTCGTGACCTGCCTTTCGGCCCTCCTCCACATAGAGATGGCAGAACTCTTCCATCTTTTCGAGCTTGGTGAAGTAGGTCGGCCGGAAGCCGCGCTGGGCCGCGAACTTGATCGAATCGGCGCTCGCGCTCACCGCCTGAAAAATGGGCGGATGCGGATCCTGATACGGCGGGGGGCACACACTGATTCGCCGCACCCGCCCTTCATCGTCGATTTCTCCCTCCGTCCCCGCCCTCTTGGCGCTCTTCCAGGCCGGATATTCGATGCCCTCCTTGATCGGATAGGGCGCCTGGTAAAACTGACCGTCCAGTTCGAGGGAATCCTCGGTCCAGCACTTGATGAGCATTTCCATGCGCTCTTCAAAAATCTCGCGGTTCTTGATGTCGTCCTTTCCGCCCAAATAGCGCGAAACCGCCGCCACTGAATCGTTGGCTTGGCCCAGAATGTTCGCCCAGCGCGACTGATAACCCCGCGCGACGCCACAGAAGAACTTCCCCTTTGTGATGTGGTCCAGAATGGCGCATTCCTCGGCCACCCGGATGGGATCCTGCGTCGCCATGACATAGCCCAGCGCTCCGAGCCGTGCATTTTTCACATGAGAAGCCCACCAGGCATTCAGGATGCCGGGGTTGGGGCCCACCTCGTAGCCTTCCGAATGGAGGTGGTGCTCAATGGTGCTGATCCCCCAGCAGCCGTGCCGGTCCGCCGCCTTGACGATGTCCATCCAGTCGTGAAGCACCTTGTGGTAAAGATCCCGGTCACGGCCAAGCGGCCGCTTCTGCTCGCGGTCCTGCCGGTCCTCGGCGGGCAGCATCGGATAAAGCTGAACGATGACTTTCGGCTTGGGCATATATAAACCCTCTCCTTATTTTTCCGGGTCGGCGGACGGCCGACACCAAACCACCACTATGGTTTCAGCACTGCCGGAATCCCCTGACTCACCTTGGTCAGGAGAGAAACCAGCGTTTTCCTCTCTTTTTCATTCAGATTGGCCATGAGACCGGCGATTCGGTTGTAATAATCCGGAAAAATTCTATCGAGCGTATCCCGGCCCTTCTCGGTCATCCGGACAGAAAACCTCCGCCGATCACCATTCTGCAAGTGACGCTCGATCAAACCTTCCCGCTCCAGGCCGTCGAGAAGGCCCGTCATCGTTCCCCGGCTCACGCCCGCCCGTTCCGCCAGCACGGAGGGACTCATTTCCTCCAGCCCTTCTTTGACCAACTCACGCCGCTTGAGCATCAAAAGGACAATGAACCGGGACTGGGACATCTGATGACGGGAGAGATTCTCATCAAACG
>CAMYJL010000058.1 GCA_947258645.1 uncultured Nitrospinota bacterium | reverse complement strand
CTTCATCTCCGGCATGATCGTGATGGCGGTCCGCGCGCCCTTCAGGGTCGCCGCGGCGGCGAACGCCTCGCCGTAGGCGAGGCGCCCCCGGTCCACGATGACGAGCACCTTCTCCCCCTTCTCCACGCCCAGGCTGGTCTCCACACACAGGTGGGCCAGCTCCATCATCTCCATGAAGCCGCTCACTGTCCTCCCCCCTCTGAAACGTTGGAATCCGTCTGATTCCACCCTGTAAATTGCGAATAAATAAATGTTGCTTGCATCAGGATCTTTCCTCACCTTGCACTTGAATGTCAGCCCTCCCAATCTCCCCCGACATGAAGAATCTATTCCTTGTTTTTGCCTGTGCATGGCGAATTGCCAATTTTAGATGACAATCACGTCTTTCGTCGCCTTGTATTTGAATGTCAGCCCTCCTGAACTCCCCCGCCATGATGAATCTATCCCAGCTCTTCTCCCACATCCTGGCTGCAATTCCCAAGCTGCTCAGACCTAGTGGCGCGAGGGCTCTCGTTACCGAAAATCTTCCCCCAAAATGGCCTCCAAGCCAGTGCTGGATGACCTTCACCTCCATTACAGTCTGGTCGCTCTGGCAGCATGAGCGTAGATGGTTTTTTTCGGAACCCAGTTTCAACCTCTCAGAATTCAAGATCTTTGCCCAGAAAATCAAACGGTACTATATTTGATGGTGTTCTCTGGCCCTCCGGCAGTCCCCATCTCCATCCGAAATTCAATCACCTGAGAGACCATCGGAATGCCTTTTCCAACAGGTCTTTAGGGGGGGGGTGACATGAGGAAATTCTTTCCGAGCGTTGCTCTGTCCGGAATCGCCGATTTTATCTTCATTCTTTCCGGACCGGCATGTGGCGTTCAGGCCGATATCTATGTCCCAAGGAAGATGGGGCAATTCCCTACACAATCTCAATTTATTCCGGGCGTTCACCGGCGGGCCCGACCCCGAAACGGTCGGCGTCTGCCAAAGCGCTTGAGAGAACGACCTTGGGCGGGTGAGGAATCGCCGTGGCGGGAGGGTATTTCGATGAAAGGGCTTGAGATGGGCACTGGCGATGGAACCAGGATCGTGAAGTCCGGTCGCTTCTTGTGTCACGCGGGATATGGCCTCCTCTTTCGGGCCGATGGACATGGACTGGCAGAGATGGGTTCTTGAAAGATTGCTTATGAGATGGAACCGCTTAAGCATAAAGCTGATGACCGCCGTGGGAGCGGCGTCACTAGTGACCATTGGAGTCTTTGCCTGGGTCAGCATCACGACTCAGCGGAACCAACTTATCGACGAGGTCATCCGAAACGCCTCGCAGTTCAGCGACACGGTGAAGCGGAGCACCCGCCACGCCATGTTGGAAAACAATTTGGAGATGGCCTACCACATCATGGATACCATCGGCAGGCAAGAAGGGGTCGACAGAGTCCGAGTCTTCAACAAAGAAGGTCTCATCCTGTTCTCCACCGATCGGAAAGAGATGAGGAGAGTCGTGGATAAGCGGGCCGAATCCTGCTACGCCTGCCATGCGGCCGAGAGACCTTTGGAGCGACTGAAGCTGCCCGAGCGCGCCAGAATTTTCCGGATCGGGGAGGGAGAGCGGATCCTGGGGATGATCACACCCATTTACAACGAGCCGAGCTGCAGCAACGGGGGCTGCCACGATCTGACCAAAAGAGTTCTGGGGGTCCTGGATATCGACCTCTCGCTGGCCCAGGTGGATGCCAACATCACCGCCACGGCCCAGAAGATGGCCATCTTCGCTGGAGCGATGCTCCTCTTCATCTTGGGCATCCTCGGCATCTTCCTCCAACGGGGGGTGGTCAGGCCGGTCCGTGATCTGGTCCAGGGAACCGAGCGGGTTGGCCGAGGAGACTTAGACTATGAGCTCCCCGTCCGGATGGGAGATGAGATCGGCTCCCTGGCGGTCTCGTTCAATGAGATGACCATCGCTCTTCAACAAGCCAAGGCCGATCTGGACTCCTTGGTGGCGACCCTGGAAGAGCAGGTCGAGGAGCGTACAAGAGCCCTTCAGGAGGCGCAGGCCCAACTTATCCAATCAGAGAAACTGGCCTCCCTGGGCAAACTTTCCGCCTCCATTGCCCATGAGATCAACAATCCCCTTTCAGGGATTCTGACCTTCGCGAAACTCCTGACCAGGAAGTTGAAAAACGGTCCCCCGAATCAAGAGACCCTGGCTCAGGCCCTAAAGTCGCTTGCCTTGATCGAAAGGGAAACGGATCGCTGCACCACCATTGTGAGAAACCTTCTCGGCTTTGCCCGGCAGGAGGAGCCCTCATTTCAAGAAGTAGATGTGAACGCCGTGATTCAAGAGGCGCTCTCTCTCCTCTCAAACCGGGTGATCATTCAGGGGATCACAGTGAAGAAACACCTCGGTGAGGTTCCGAAGGTCTGGGCCGAATTCGGGCAGCTCCGGCAGGCCTTCGTGAACATCGCGTTAAACGCCTGCGAGGTCATGGGAAGGGGAGGGATTTTGAGCGTCACCTCCTGTTTTCTCCCTGAAGAGAAGATAGCGGAGGCCGAGTTCGCCGACACAGGGGTCGGCATTCCCCCGGATGACCTCTCCAAGATCTTTGATCCGTTCTTCACTACCAAGGAGAAGGGAACCGGCTTGGGCCTGTCGGTCGTCTACGGCATCGTTGACCGCCATGGTGGGCGGATCGAGGTAAAAAGCCAAGTTGGGAAAGGGACCTCCGTTAGCGTCCGCCTCCCTGTGGGCGGCAAACCTACACAGGAAAGGTCCCTATGACGACCCTGGAGTCCCACATATGCCTCCAGTGGATCGGGAACGGCAGGGTGGAAGAAGAAATGCTGGACCAAGTGAAGGACCATGTGGAGCGGACATTTGGGTTCCCGGCCAGGATCAGGCAGGTGGATGTAAGGCCGACGGATGCCTTCGATCCTGCCCGATACCAGTACTCCTCCACCAAGATTCTCCGCTGGGTCCTTCAAGATGTCCCCTTGGACGCAAAAAAGATCGTTGCGATCACGGACTGCGATCTCTTCATCCCGGTTCTGACCTTCGTCTTCGGCGAGGCCCAGCTCGGAGGCAAGGGGGCTGTGGTCTCCACTGCCCGCCTCCGGATGAACCTTAATGGCCTTCCCACCCCCCGGAATCTGTTCCGGGCGAGACTCGTGAAAGAGTGCGTGCACGAGCTGGGGCACACCTTTAGCCTCGTTCACTGCCATCTATCTCGTTGTGTCATGAGTCGTTCCAACACCGTCCTCGAAGTGGACAGAAAGTCCGGCAACCTCTGCCGGGAATGTCAGGACCACTTGAAGAGGCGTCAGGCGAAAGGATGATAAGTGATGGGTATGGAGAAAACTCGGGTTTTGGTTGTTGACGACGAGGAGATCGTCCGTGAATCTCTCTCCGGATGGCTTCGGGAGGACGGCTACGCCGTCGAGACCGCCTCTGATGGGAGCGTCGCGATCGAGCATATCAAGGCGGAGCCGTGGGCTGTTCTCTTGGTGGACCTGAAGATGCCCGGGATCGATGGATTGCAGGTCTTGGAAGAGTCCAAGAAGGTCCAGCCAGATGCCCAAGTCGTCATCATGACCGCCTATGCAACGGTAGATACGGCGGTCCAGGCCATGAAGAAAGGGGCCTACGATTACCTCGTCAAGCCCTTCGAGCCGGAGGAGCTCTCCTTGATGATGAAGAAACTCATCACCCAACAAAACCTCGTTCGGGAGAACATCCTACTGAAAAAAGCCCTGAAGCAGCAGTATCAGTTCCAGGACCTTCTAAGCAAAAATCCGAAGATGCAGGCCCTCTTCGAGCTGGCGAAGGTCGCTGCCCAAAGCCCCTCGACAATCCTGATTCTGGGGGAGAGCGGGACGGGAAAGGAGCTTCTGGCCCGGGCGGTGCACGCCGAAAGCCCGAGGAGCACAAACCCCTTCATTGCACTCTCCTGCGCCGCCATGACCGAAACCTTGCTCGAAAGCGAACTCTTCGGCCATGAGAAAGGAGCCTTCACCGGGGCGACCTTCCGAAAGAAGGGGAAGTTCGAGCTGGCTCATAGTGGGACACTATTTCTCGACGAGATCGGCGACATCAGTCCAAAACTGCAACTCGACCTTTTAAGGGCCCTGGAAATGCAGCGGTTCTACCGGGTTGGTGGCACGGAACCGATCCAAGTGGACGCAAGGATTATCGCGGCCACCAACCGGGACCTGAAAAAGGCCGTCGAAGAGGGAAGTTTCCGGGAGGATCTTTACTATCGTCTGAATGTTATCGCCATCACCCTCCTGCCTCTGAGGGAACGAAAAGAGGATCTCCCTCTGTTGGTCGAGCACTTTCTCAGTCAACTGAGCATCGAAGTGGGCAAAAATCTTGAAAAAATCTCGCCAGAGGCCACGGAGCTCCTGATGGCCTATCAGTGGCCCGGGAACGTTCGGGAGCTGAGGAACGTCCTGGAGCGGGGGGCCGTAGTTGCAAAGGGGCCGACCATCGAGGTGGAGGATTTGGGGCTTATTCTTCCCGAAGGGGAAGGAGTTGAGGAGGGCTCGCCAGCCTCCTTGAGAGAGATGGAACGCCTTCATATCCTCACTCTCTTGAGGGAACATGCCTGGAACATCACACGGACAGCTCACGCCTTGGAGATTGATCGGGTCACCCTGTACCACAAGATCAAAAAGTATAACCTCCGGGAGGAAGGGAAGAGCACCGCGTCGTAGGGGTTGCTCTCAATGGCTCTCGGCCGTTGAATATCTCAACGGGTCTGTTGTGATCCTCAACAGGAGGAATCGCGAGGACAGAAGCCGCTCTTGAGGGGAGTCTGAAGATAGTCCGTTGAATTTCTCAACGACTTCCCTTCCCTGTTTGCAACGCCGGGCAAGATTCCAAGAAAAAACTTCAAAAATGCCTTATTTAGAGGCCACTTCCGGGGTGCGGGAAGTGGCGTCTTTTTTTCTCGATGGCACGAAAATTGCCCATCTCATAAGTGAATTCGTGAGAAGAGGAGTAAGAAGCCATGGGATGCCCATTTCTGGAAGAGATCGTCATGGTCTACTGCCGCGCGTATCCGGTGAAGAAAATGGTTCCCAAGTTCCAGATCAATACGGCAAGTCCCTGTATGGGGGAGGAGTACAAGACTTGTCCCTTCTTCACGGAAGTCATGGCGAGGATGGAATCAGCTTCCGAGGAGGGAGCGGAAGAGTTCGAGAAGAATACTCAGAGGGAGGGTGTGTGACATGTTGCTGATATTTATTTTTGCTCCTATCGCTTTACTTCTCCTCGGGTTGCTGGGCCTGTTCCTGTTCGGGTTGAAGAGCCACAAAAAGGCCCACCGCTGGAGAATGGGCCTTCAAAGGGTAAGAAGTTTCTTCCTGCATCCAAGGCTGTACTACCATCCCGGCCATACGTGGGTCATGTCCCAGCGAGACGGAACGGTCCGAATCGGGCTCGACGACTTTGGCCGGCGGCTCGTGGACGGCATCTGGAAGGTGAGCCTGCCGGAGCAGGGGTCCATGGTTGTCGAAGGAGAGCCCGCCGTTCAACTTAACTGCGGAAAGAAACGCGCCATGCTTCTCTCCCCGGTGGACGGCATGGTCATCCACGTCAACAAGGCCCTTACCCGGGAAGGCTTGGTGCCGGTGGATCTGGAGCAGGATCCGTATGGCAAGGGGTGGCTCTTCACCGCCAAGGTGCCGAACAAGAGGTTCACTCGATTCCCGACCGGCACTGACGCCGCAGAGTGGTTGGATGGCGAGGCCGATCGGCTCTCCTTGTTCCTCCACGAGGAGGTGGGCACCACTGTAGCGGACGGCGGGGAGTTGATCCCCAATCCTGCGGAAATGCTCAGCGAGAAAGAGTGGAGGGTCCTCACCACGGCCTTCTTTCACACATCCTGAAAGGCCGGGTGGTCATGCGCGCAACAAGATCCGTGGAGGAGTTCTCATGATTCATCCTGACGTTTGGGTTGACGATAATTGCGCTACTCCGGATAAACCTGCGGGCCCGGACGGCGAGATCCGCTCTGAGAAGAAACCTCGCGCGAAAGTCAGCCGGCGGACTTTTCTCAGAATTGTAGGCGCGACCGGAACCGCAACCCTTTTAAGCAGGCCAAGGCAGGTTCGTGCGGCATGGAACGCTCCCAGGTCGGACGAAACGGCGGCGATGTTGGTCGACACCACCCGGTGCCTGGGCTGCCGGGTTTGCGAGGTGGCTTGCAGCAGGGCAAACGGGCTGCCCAGCCCGGCGACGCTGGGACAGCAATCCGTTTTCGAGGAGAAGCGAACCACCGACCAGCGCGCCTTCGCGGTAGTCAATCGCTACAAAAATTCCAGGAATGGGCGAGCGCCAACCTTCGTGAGGACCCAATGCATGCACTGCGTGAAGCCGGCCTGCGCTTCTGCCTGCCCCGTGGCGGCCCTGGAGAAGACGCCGGAAGGGCCCGTCGTATACCATGCGGATCGGTGTCTTGGCTGCCGCTATTGCATGGTGGCCTGCCCCTTCAAAATCCCCAAATTCGAATACGAAAAGGCCATCCCTTACATCCGGAAGTGCTCTTTCTGCATCTCGCGCCTACGGCAGGGAAAGCTTCCCGCCTGCGCCGAGGCATGTCCCGCGCGGGCCGTCAGGTTCGGGAAGCGCGGGGACCTCCTGGAGATTGCGCGGACACGGATTTACCAGAATCCAGACAAGTACGTCCATCATATCTATGGGGAGCACGAGGCGGGGGGGACCGGCTGGCTCTACATCTCCGATGTTCCCTTCGAACAGCTTGATTTCCCGATGGACGTCGGAACGACCTCATATCCCGATCTTACTTGGCCCTTCCTCTCGTCGGTCCCCTTCGTACTCACGCTCTGGCCGCCACTCCTCATGGGGGTCTATGCGTTTACGAAGAGCCGGCAGAAAGCTGCCCAAGTCGAGACCAAGGAAGAAAAGGAGACCCGCCATGAATGAGGCCGGTAAGAGCAGAGGTACTACAGGCACCTGGATCCGGGAGAAGCTCTTCATGGGGCTCTCGTGGCAGGAATACATACGGGGGCTGTTTACCCCCTTCGGTGTCGTGGCCGGGCTCATTCTCATTGTGGGGATCCCGGTGATCGCCTATCGCTTCGCCTACGGGCTGGGAGCGGCTACGAACCTCTCACAAACGTACCCATGGGGACTCTGGATCGGCATGGATGTCATGTGCGGCGTGGCTCTTGCCGCGGGAGGATATGTCCTCGCGAGCACCGTCTACATCTTCGGGCTGAGAGACTATTACCCCGTGCTCCGGCCCGCGGTTCTCACGGGTTTCCTCGGCTACTTTTTCGTGGTCGTGGGGCTCCTCGTGGATTTGGGCCAGCCCTGGCGCATCCCCTATCCCGTGATCTACTCCTACGGCGTCACTTCGGTCATGTTCCTGGTGGCTTGGCACGTGTTCCTCTATCTCACGGTCCAGTTTCTCGAGTTCTGCCCTGCTGTTTTCGAGTGGCTCGGCTGGAAAGACGTCCGCCGGTGGGCAATGAAGCTCACCATCGGCGCCACCGTCTTCGGCGTCATCCTCTCGACGCTTCACCAGTCGGCCCTGGGCGCCCTCTTCCTCATGACACCCACGAAACTCCACCCGCTCTGGTACTCCCCGTTCATCCCAATCTACTTCTTCGTCTCGAGCATCATTGCCGGGCTCGCCATGGTGATCGTGGAAACCACACTGTCCCACAGGATCTTCCGGGATCAGATCGACCCCACGCGGCACGTAAACATCGATTCGATCACCCTCGGCCTCGGAAAGGCGGCGTCCGTCGTTCTCTTCACCTACTTCTTCCTGAAGCTGCTCGGCATCGCCGACGGAGGTCACTGGAGTCTACTGAACACTCCCCTCGGGAACTGGTTCCTCGTGGAAATGCTCGGGTTTGTCCTTCTCCCCTGTTTCCTCTTCGCCTACGGTGTCAGGGAGGGGAACGCAACGCTCGTCCGTGCAACGGCGGCTCTGACGGTTATCGGAATCATCATCAACCGGCTGAACGTCTCCCTGATCGCGTTCAACTGGAATGTTCCGGACCGCTACGTGCCAAGCTGGATGGAGATGGTCGCCACCATCACCATCATCACTCTCGGCCTTTTGACGTTCCGCTGGATTGTGAACCGGATGCCCGTGCTCCATGAGCACCCGGAGTACCCGGGAATCCACTAGGTAGAATGGAGGATGCCATGATCCCGCACGACCTTCTGACGATGTATTCGGCAAAGGCGGTGGAGTACCTGATCGCCGTGGCCTTTCTCATCTTATTCATCCCGTTCTGGCGATTCGTCAATAAGGCGAAAGTCCCCGAACCGATCGCCGCGGCCGAGATCCCGAGGTGGCTCGGCCAGGTGGTGGATTGGTTTCTCGTCCCCGGGCACGTCTACTTTCATCCCGGCCACGCCTGGGCCAGGCCCGAAGAAGGGGATCTCGTGGCCGTGGGAATGGACGACTTCGCTCAAAAGCTGATGGGCAGAGTCTCCGCAATCACGCTGCCCGAGATCGGTTCGCAGCTTGGGCAAGGAGAAAAGGGGTGGAGCCTGTCGTCGGATTCAAAATCGGTTGACATGCTGTCGCCTGTGGACGGGACGGTCGTCGCGGTAAACGACCAGGTCATGACCTCCCCAGACATCCTCAATCCGGACCCATATGGCAACGGGTGGCTTATCAAGGTGAGGGCGCCAAGGCGCACGGCCAATTTCAAACATCTTCTGTCGGGGACTCTCGCCACACGGTGGATGGAGGAGGTGTGCGAGGAACTTCGCGGCAGGATTTCCTCCGATCTCGGACGCCTCTACCAGGACGGCGGATTACCCGTAGAGGGGATGGGCCGGAGCCTGGATCCGTCCAACTGGGATGAGATAGCCAGGGAATTCTTCCTCACCTGAGTCATGAGGTGAATATAGTGACACGCTGCCCATGGCAAATTATTAAATCTACCAGTATGGAGGGCCCACTGTACCTCACGAAAATCCGAGTCCATCGATATTGGCCGAATTACTAATTCGCCATGCTTAGGTTGAATTGGGTTGATATTCGGACAACATTGTCTGACGATGAATACGGCTCCCGGCGAGGCTAACACCAACACAAGAGGCCAGCAGGCTCATCCATGCTAGCCTCACCTACACCAAAGAGCTTCTGCCCGGAGGCCATTTCTTTTATTCCTCTTTATTTCCTTCACCATTTGGCGAGGTTCCTCCACTCATCAATTTTAGCTGGCAGGTCCTTAGTCATCCCCAAGCCAGGGCAGAGATCATTTGAGTTGCGAATCAGTAATATGTCTCATATTATTTTCAGCCCCTAAAGCCGGGACTTCCCACTAATTAGGCAGTTAGGACCTGAGAGATTGTTTCCGTCGGTCTGGGGATTCCTTTATCCCCCGGCAAGGTCTCTCTTGCCCGTCCATTTCGAATTCCTAATTCTGGCAGCAAGGAACGCTTACTACCCTTCCCTGCCCAAAACTCTGTCCAGCGACTAGGTGAAAAATCCGGAGCGAATTCCCTGTTAATTCCCTGTTTTCCCTGTTTTCCCTGTCCCGTTTTTTGGGCGAATTTCTCTAAAACCTTTGATTTAGGCGGCATTCCGCCAAATATCGGCTGAATTTAGGGCGCAAAATTGAAAAAATCCCCTGTAATTTCCCTGTGCATGGCGAATTACTAACCTTTGCCTAAATTCGGGGTTTTCGTCGCCTTGCTCTTACGTTCCAACCCTCCTAAGTTTCCCCACCATGAAGAATCTATTCCTGGTTTTCGCCCCATTTTGACCACAATTGCCAAACTGCTCAGGCCTGGTGGCGCGATGGCCCTAGTCGCTGAGAACTTTCTCTTCAGAGATATCCCTATTCCCCTTCATAGAATTCTTCCCTAAAAAACTCCTCAACCACATCCAAAGACTATGTCGATGGCCAGCTCTTTCCCCTCTCTTTTCTCGCCAGCGTTCCCGGGTTCACCCCGAGCAAGCCCCGCCATCTCCTTTTGGCTCAGCTCCCGGCTCCACCGCCCCACCGCCAGGCCTTGAGGAGCTCGCCCGGGCTTCTGGGCTTCCCCTCCCAGGGCGTGTAACCCAAAAAGCCGATAATTCTCAAGATGAATTGAATGGCGGAAGCGGTCCGGTCCGTCTCACATCGCCGAGGCGATTCAGTGCCGCCAACTCGACAGGCCGGTGGGGGGAAACCCCCCATGGGGGAAGATGAGAATTTAATGAATGGACGCATCCGGACGTGGGGACCCTCTCCCTGACAGATTGCTCATTCATTCCCGCTTCAATGTTCTCCCTGTGAGTCATCCGTCCAACCTCCATGAATCCCGCCGACAGACCTTCCCCCGGAGAGGAATGAATAAATAACCCTCATATCTGACCAAAGTTGACATGTATCCGCGGATGCCCCTCGAGCGCCGCCAAGCAGAGCCCGTCCAGATGCGCTTTTCGGATCAGTTCTTGTCAAATGAGCGCCCGGGGCGAATTTTTTTGAATGATGAGTGAAGTCTTTTTTTAAGAAGTCTTGCGAAGAAGGCAGGTCAAACCTAGATTTACTTAAGATAGTTAAATACTAACCGAGTTAATAATATGCAGTCGCCACGAGCCTACCGAAAGCCATCCCCGATCCCCCCCTCTTCGGGAAGAAATCAGAAGAGAGGGCGTCAGAGCGATTTTCTTCGCTACAGTCATATTTTCTCTTCCCTGATACGCGATATCATGGAGGTGAAGTTCCTGCGGGAGGTCAGTCCAAACCCGCTCACCCTCACCCAGTTCCATCTTCTCAAGGTGATCACGCTCAACGGCCACCACCAGGTAGGTAAGATGGCCAACGTTCTCGGCGTGAGCCCCCCCGCCGCCACCAAGAGCATCGACAAGCTGGAACAGCAGGGTCTCGTCGTACGCCGCCCTTCCAAGGGGGACCGCCGGGCAACGCTGCTATCGTCCAGCCCGAAGGGCCGCCGACTGGTGGAGAAGTACGAGAAATTGAAGGAGAGCCGCCTGAGCCCGGTTCTCCAGGAATTCAGCGATGATGAGATGGACAGGATGGTTCAGCTTATCAAGCGTTTTTCGCTTTCCCTCATCAAAAAGGAAGATTCGGATGGCGGTTTGTGTCTACGTTGCGCCGCCTACTGTGAAGAGGGTTGCCCGGTCGGTGAAATCCGCGGCGGCTGCCCTTATGTGAAAGCGCGCGATGCGCGCGCGGGCAATGGCGCCGGGCAAGACTTCTCGTAAACCCTGTGCCGCCGGGCCGATCACGGCATCTTGCATCCAGTCACGGATCGGAACGACTCCTACGGCGGGCCTCAAATGAAATACTGGCGAAAACCCTTGGACATCAATCAGATCGACATCCCCCATGGAGAAGTGCGCATCATCGTGGAGCGCTGCAAGGGCTGTGGTTTTTGCGTCGAGTATTGCCCGAAAGATGTGCTGGTTCTCTCCGAGGATTTCAATCGGAAGGGATACCATTTTCCACAGGTGGTCAAAAACGGAGAGTGTGTCAACTGCAACCTCTGCGAGATGATCTGCCCCGACTTTGCGATCTTCAGCGTTCCGCTGATCAACGGTGAACTCCCAATGAAAGTCGAATCGGAAGTCGCGTACAGCGGGCCGACCGCTACTCCGGCGGAGCTGTATGTAGAGGAGAAAGGCAATTGAAAACAAATCCCGCGGGTGTCTTGACCGGCACCCACTATTTCGACGGCGACGTTGCATGCGGCGAGGGGGCCATGGCGGCGGGGTGCCGTTTTGTGGCCGGTTATCCCATCACGCCATCGACGGAAATCGTGGAGCGCATATCGCGCCGTTTCCCCACGATGGGCGGGACATTCATCCAAATGGAAGATGAGCTGGCCAGCATGGCCGCCGTTGTGGGAGCCGCCTGGACCGGAACGAAATCCATGACCGTTACCAGCGGTCCCGGTTTCAGCCTGATGATGGAGAACATCGGATTGGCCGCGATGATGGAAACCCCCTGCGTGGTGGTGAACGTGCAGCGCGCCGGGCCATCCACCGGCCTGCCCACCATGGTGGCCCAGGCCGACATGATGCAGGCGCGCTGGGGTTCGCACGGCGACTACGAACTCATCGCGCTGTGCCCCCAATCGCCGCAGGAGACTTTTGATCTAACGATTGAAGCCTTTAACCTCTCGGAGCTTTATCGCGTTCCGGTTTTGCTCATGATGGACGAGTGCGTCGGTCATATGACCGAGAAAGTCATCATTCCCTCAAGTGAGGAAATCGATGTCGCGCCGCGGAAGCTCACGACCAAACCACCCGAACAATTTCTCCCGTACGAAATCAATGGTGAAGACGTCCCGGGGTTCGCGCGGGCAGGCGATGGATATCGGTTCCATGCCACGGGTCTGACCCATGACGAACGCGGCTACCCCGCCATGACCGAGGAATCCCATGAGAAATGCGTTCGGCGCCTTATAGAGAAAATAAGAGGGAACGCCGACCGAATCGCTCGCTTCGAAGAGGAAGGAACCGAGGGGGCCGATGTGATCGTATTGGCTTACGGGATCACCGCCCGCGTGGCTCGCATGGGAGTCGAGATGGCGCGGGAGAAGGGCGTCAAGGTAGGGGTCATCAGGCTGATCGTGGTCTGGCCCTTCCCCGAGAGCCGAATCCGCGAGCTGGCGGGAAAAGTGAAGGCCTTCGTGGTGCCCGAGATCAACTATGGGCAGATCGTTCTTGAGGTAGAACGCTGCGCCGCAGGACAAGCCGCCGTCCTGCCCGTATCCCACGGCGGCGGCGGCGTGCATGACCCGGGGCGTATCTGCGATGCGATACAGGAGATAGCGAAATGAGCACAATGGTAGAGCCGGTGGAGGCCGTACCGGAAGATCATCCGATCGCCCCCTATATCCGTATGGATCGGATGCCGCATATCTGGTGTCCCACATGCGGCATCGGCACAGTCGCCAAGTGCTACGCAACGGCGCTTCAGGAAACCGGCATCGATGTGAACAAAGTTTCAATCGTATCCGGCATCGGGTGCACCGGCCGGACGGCGGGTTACTTGAAACTGGACGGGTTTCATACCACCCACGGCCGGGCTATTCCTTTCGCTACCGGGCTGAAGTTGGCGCGGCCAGAGTTGCTGGTGACCGTTTTCTCGGGTGACGGAGACCTTTCGGGGATCGGCGGCAACCACTTCATCCACGCCGCGCGGCGGAACATGGATCTCCTGGTCGTTCTCGTCAACAATTTCATTTACGGCATGACGGGGGGGCAGAACGCGCCCACCACGCCGCTTACCGCCAGGACCTCGACCATGCCGTTCGGCAACTTCGAACCGCCGTTCAACCTGCCCCACCTGGCGGCCTCGTGCGGGGC
>CAMYJL010000057.1 GCA_947258645.1 uncultured Nitrospinota bacterium | reverse complement strand
CCAATTCCTGGCGAGATGCGTAGAATCGGCCGACAGTCAGGTTATTCAATCATTAATTGAAAGGAAATTTCGGATGAATCATTACGGAAAGTTTTGCATTGCTGCCCTGGCGGTTCTTTTGTTCGGTTGCGCCAATCCGGTGAGGATGGACAGAACCGCGGAGACCGTTCGATTTACGCGCACCTCGAGTGGGTTTGAGTACGTCGTGGGGCATGACGGCGGTTATCCGGAGGACGACAAAGACGCCGAAAAGACCCGGAGAAAGTGGATGGCGGATTATGTCACCGAGGTCGGTCTCTGCAAAAACGGCTACAAGATCACGAAAAGGGAAGTCAGCCGCGGCAAAGGCATGCTGGGCGATGTAACGGGACGCATCTGGTACACCGGCGTCTGCAATTGACAAAGGGCGGGTGGGTTCCCGGAAGCGCCTACCGGCTTTTGGCCGCCTTCCGCGCCAGGGCGATGGCCCCCTTGGCGATCCGTTCCATCTCGGCATCGGTGTTGAGGTAGTGGACCGACGCGCGGACGCAGGGCGGAACCGAATCCACCGCGCGCAGGACGACCCTGTGTTTTTTTAGGAGAAGGTCGGCCGTCGTCCCGGCGTCCATCCCCTTGACCCGGAACGAGACCAGCCCCGACTGCGCCGGCCCCGGCGGGGAGAGCACCTCGATTCCCGGGCAATCGCGTAGCGCGTCGAGCAGGCCGCTCGCCAGCTTGCGGACCCGCCGCTCGATGGCCGCCGGACCGACTTTCCGGCAGGCGTCCACCGCCACCCGCAGGCCCGAGAAGAGCGCCGGGCTGATCGTGGCGACCTCGAATCGCATCGCACTGGCCTGCGGCGTGTAGGTGAGCGCATTCAGGTTCCGCCGGGCGGCGGAGCGGTAGCCCGCTCCCGATTCGCGGATTTTTTTCCGCAGCCCCCGCCGCACGAAAACCGCGCCCGTCCCCTGCGGGCCCATCAGCCATTTCTGCCCCGAGAGCGTGTAGACATCGGCAAGGGTCTTTCCCACGTCGATAGGAAGCTGGCCGACCGACTGCGCGCCGTCCACGATCAGGAGCGCCCCCACCTTCCGGCACTGCCTCCCGATCTCGCGGAGGGGGAGCCGCCGCCCGGTCAGCCAGGCGACGTGGCTCAGGCAGACGGCGCGCGTGCGCGGAGAGAGGATGGCGTCGAGGTTCGAGAGGAGCTCGTCGTCCGACGCGCCCGTCTGGAGGAGGTCCACCCAGATCGGCCGCCGCCCGCGCCACATCAGCCAGGGCAGGTAACCGCCCGGGTGCTCCAGGTCGGTGACGATGGCGCGATCTCCGGCCTTCCACTCGATCCCCGCGGCGGCGAGGTTGACGCCCGAGGTCGTGTTGTCCATGAGCGCGATCTCATCCGTTTTCGCCTTGAAAAGCTTCGCGACCGAGGCGCGGAGTCCGGCGAGCGCCGCCCGCGATTCATCCCGCACCTGCGGATGGAAAGGGCCCATCCGGGACTCCCTCTTGAGAAAGCGATCCACCTCGCGGAGGACAGTCGTGGGCGAGGGGCCGCTGCCGCCCCAGTTGACGTAGACCTGCCCCTTCAGGGCAGGGATGCGTGATCGGGCTCTTCGGATGCTCGCGTTGTCCAGTGGCAAAGGGCCGTCCTCCAGTCGATGAAGAGATGAGAAAAGAAAAAAAGATCAGTCGCCCTCGCGGCGGTGGCGCAAGACGCGCTTGTCGCCGACCCGGAGCGTGACCCGAGCGGTGTCGAAATATTCGAGAAGCGGTATCGCGTGCTTCCGCGTGATGCCGAGCAAATCCCGGAACTCCGACGCCGAGATGTTGTCCTTGTCGTTCAGGTAATCCTCGAGTTTTCCCTGCGCCTTGTCCACGGCTTCGCGGTGATAGATCAAATCCTCCTTGAGGCGGATGAGCGTTCCCTCGTCCACGAGCACCTGAAGCGCCGCCTTTCCCGCCTTGTCCGGCGTCCCCGCCGCGTTGAACACTTCTTTCAGGACGGGGGGCTGAAAGCTGGCCGTTTTGAAGAAACCCTCCAGCTTCGTCTTCACCTTGCCCAGCTCCTCGCCCACCTGGACCTCGTGGGCCGCCAGCCGGAGGAGGGCGCCTTCTTCCTTCACGATTCCCTTGTTGCTGAGAACCTTGAGCGCCTCGGCAAAGACGCGATCGCTCGCGCCCCCGCTTTTCCCGCGAACCTCCTCGCGCGGCGCGCCGGGGCGCAGCGGGTTCGCCTTGTGATAGCCGCCGAGAACCTCCGAGATCGAATTTTGCACGCTCTCGAAATGCGCTTTTGTCAGGGAGAGCCCGGTGTCCGGCTCGACGATGCGGACGGCGCCTTTTTTCCCGAGTTGCTGAAGCTCCGCGCCGATCTCCTCCGGCGTGAGGGTCAGGCGGCCGGTCAGCGCCGCGACATCCGCTCCCGCTACCCCGGTGTCGTGGAGCAGAATCTTCAGGCGCTCGCTCTCATCCGCGGGCCGGAGCTGTTCAAGGTGCGCCATCGAGGAGGCGCGCAGGCGGCGGTGTTTTCGCGGCATGACATCCAGAATTTCCCCGCCGCCGATGGTGACGACGGGCGAGTAGCTGCGGATGACGAAGCGGTCGCGGGGCAGGACGGCCACCGGCGCTTCGAGCCGTATCTGGGCGTAGGCGTTCTCGCCCGGCGCGATCTCGTCTTTTCCGATGAGCGAGACGCGGCCCATCACCTCGGAGGTTCCCGTGTGGAAACGCACGCGGTCGCGCGTCTTGAGGGGCCGGGGCGCGTCCGGGATGTGTTCGAGATAGAGGTCGAGCATGTAGGTCGGCTTGAGTTCGCCCGGCCTTCCGAGGACGAAGCCGCGCTCGATCTCCATCCGCTCGACGCCCTGCAGGTTCACCGCCGTGCGCGATCCGGCGGTGGCTTCGTCCACCCCCTCGCCGTGGACCTGAAGCCCGCGCACACGGGCCTCCAGTGCCCCCGGAAAAAGCTGGACGCGATCCCCCACCCGGACGCTCCCGCTGAAGAGAGTTCCCGTCACCACCGCGCCGAAGCCGCGCATCGTGAACACGCGGTCGATGGGGAGGCGGAAGATTCCTTCATTGCTTTTCGGGGAAGTCTCGTCGGCGAGTGTTTGAATCGCCGCGCGCAGATCGTCCATCCCCGCCCCAGTTTGCGACGAGACGGGAACCACCGGCCGCCCTTCGAGGAAGGTGCCCTTCACGAAATCGGCCAGATCGTCCCGGACGAGTTCGATCCAGTCATCCTCCACCAGGTCGGTCTTGGTCAGGGCGACGAGTCCCGCCCGTACCCCGAGCAGGCGGCAGATGGCGAGGTGCTCCCGCGTCTGGGGCATGACTCCTTCGTCCGCCGCGATGACGAGGATCACGAGGTCGATCCCGCCCGCCCCGGCTAGCATGTTCTTCACGAAGCGCTCGTGGCCGGGCACGTCCACGATCCCGGCGCGAAGATCCTCCATGTCGAGCTGGGCAAACCCGAGCTCGATGGTGATGCCCCGCTCTTTTTCCTCTTTCAGCCGGTCGGTGTCGGTTCCCGTGAGGGCGCGCACGAGGGACGTTTTCCCGTGGTCGATGTGACCAGCTGTGCCGATGATGATGTGTTTCACGAAAATCTATCCATCGTTTGTCTGGTATCGCATACGGAGCGTTTCACTACGAATCATGTTTTTCGATGAACGCGCGGATTGCCGCGTTGAACTCCTCCGGCTGGGCCATGTAGACGAAATGCCCGCCGTCGTCGAACAGCTTGAGCTCGGCCCCCGGAATTTTTTCGACCAGCTGATCCGAATAATAGGGCGGCGTGCAGGCGTCGTCCCGCGCCACCGCGATGAGGGTGGGCGTCTGGATCCGCCCCAGTCGATCCATCTGATCGTGCGCGATGATGGCGTCGATCCGCTCCGCCATGATTTCGGCGGGTGGCGCGTTCTGGATGTTGAAGTCCTCTTTTTTCACGATTTCGTCGTAGTTGTCGGTGAAAAACTGGGGCGAGTTCAGCGAGAGGGCCGAGATGCGCGTGTAGTCGTCCCATCCCATCTCGAGAAGAATTTTTTTCCGCATCTCGAACTGCCGGACGAAGAAATGATCCGATTTGGGCCACGAGCTGCAGATGGCCGCGCTCTGAATCCGATCGGGAAAGTCGATGCAGAGCACCTGAATGATCGCGCCCCCGGTGGAGCTTCCGACCATGTGGGCCTTTTCGATCCCGGCGTCGTCCATGACGGCGACGACATCGCCCGCCATGTTCACCACGCTGTAGACGCCGGGCGGCTTCGCGCTCTTGCCCGTTCCCCGGTGATCGTGGAGGACGACGATCCGATCCTTCGAGAAATGGTCCGCCTGAAGCGGCCAGGAACCGCGCGCGCCGTTCAGCCCGCTGATGAAAAAGACGGGGAGCCCGGGCGCTCCCGGATTGAGAACCTCGTAATCGATGTCCACGCCGCCGGAGTTCACCACCGCCATGACGCACTCCCTTTCTGTAAAAGATAGAGTTGAAAGACCATATCATCTGTTCGTTTTGAATCAGGTCGTATGGATCAGGGAGAAGAATCCGCCAGCGCCCGCAGGGCCTCGGCGAGCGGACCCATCTCCGCCTCGCTCACGCATCGCATGTCGATCAGCAGCCGGTCTTCGTGTATCCGCGCGACGATCGGCGGCTCGCCCTTCCGGAGAAGCTGGTCCATCCGGTCGGCGGAAAGGCCTTCCGGGGCGAGCGCCACGGCCCGGCTTGGGAGTTCCGCAGTGGGCATGGCCCCCCCGCCGACGCGCCCGACGGCCTCGATCACTTCCGCCCTCAGTTTTCGCGCCGCTTCGTCTCCGAGCGCGGCGAGGAGCGATTCCGCCCGGGCGCCGATCGCGTCCGGGCCCTCGGCGAGCATTCGCAGCGCGGGAATTTCGCGCAGCGCCTTTTCGGGGTCGAGGTAAGCGCGCAGGGTGGCTTCGAGGGCGGAGAGCGTCAGCTTGTCCAGCCGGAGCGCACGCATCATCGGGTGCTTCTTCAACCTGTCCATCCATTCGGCCTTGCCGACGATGACCCCCGCCTGGGGACCGCCGAGCAATTTGTCGCCCGAGAAGGTGACGACATCGACGCCCGCTTGGACCGAAGCCATAACGGTCGGCTCGTGCGGAAGCCCCGGAACGTTGATGAGGCATCCGCTGCCGAGATCTTCCAGTACCGGGATGCCCCGGCTGTGTGCGAGATCGGCCAACTGATTGCGGGGGACTTCCTCGGTGAAGCCGACAATGCGGAAGTTGCTCGTGTGGGCTTTAAGAAGAAGGCCCGTTTCGGGGCCGATGGCGCGCTCGAAATCCTCGAAGTGGGTTTTGTTCGTTGTGCCGACCTCGACCATGCGCGCGCCGCTCTGGGCCATGATGTCCGGGATGCGAAAGGAGCCGCCGA
Source organism: uncultured Nitrospinota bacterium (assembly GCA_947258645.1). Lineage (GTDB taxonomy): Bacteria > UBA8248 > UBA8248 > UBA8248 > UBA8248 > CAMYJL01. The sequence continues at coordinate 7,948 of CAMYJL010000057.1, read as the reverse complement.
TCTCGACCAGCTCGCCCCGAGAGACGATGACTTCCTTTCCCTCGGCCATCATGCGGATGGCGAACATGACGGCGGCGGCGTTGTTGTTCACCACGACAGCGGCCTCGGCGCCGGTCAGCTTTTGGAGGAGTGATTCGATGGCGTCGCCACGCTTCCCCCGACGGCCCGCCTCGATGTCGTACTCGAGGTTCGAGTAGCTCCGGGAGACGCCGGTGAGGGCGTCGCAGGCGGCCCGGCTCAGGGGGGCGCGGCCGAGGTTGGTATGAAGGACGATACCGGTCGCGTTGATGACGTGGCGAAGGGCGGGCCGCTGGCTGGCCGCGAGGATGTCCCGGGCCTCGGCGAGAATTTCGAGGCGCAATGCCTCGCGGAGGCTGGATACGCCGCCGGAAGAGAGCGCCCCGGCGTCCCGGACGGCTCCCTGGCCCGAGCGAATCCGGCTTCGCCGGGTCTCGATGGCGCTGCGGGCGGCGTCGGCCAGAAGGGGAGTCGTGGCCCCGTTTTCGCCCTCGCCGCGCAGATCTTCCATGAGGTCGTCCACGGAAGGCAGATTCCTCAAAAGGTCAGGAATTTCAATGTCTTTTTTGGAGGAAGCCATCGGTCATCATCTCCTTTGTCGATCGCCAATGACTATACGCACCCCCGTTTTGGGCGGTCAACCCGGTGAAAAAGGGGGGGCGGAAAATTCTTTGTGCCGCGATGAACAGGGAATAGGTTATTATATTTTTTATTTTAAATGATCGCGCGTACTTGCCCCGGCCATCCGGGCGGGGTTCAGCCCTTTGGGATATCTGCCGAAGAGTTGAGACAGGGATGGAGTCGCGGTGGAGGGTTTTTTCGTGGCGTTCATGACGAATCCGGTGTTTATTCTCGCTGCCGCGGTGGCGGTATTTCTGTTCATCGTCTGGGCCGCGCTCCCGTTCGCTCTTTATGGCGTCCGCCGCCGGCTGGACCGCGTGGTCGAGAATCTGGACCGGATTCAGTTGACGCTCCGTCAGACGGGGGCGCATGGCGGAGGGGGGGCTTCGCGACCGGAAGAGCGGAACGGGGACCACTGGGCCTCAAAGCGCCTTCTGGTGACGCTTCGAAAGGAGATGCTCCAGTTTGCGCCGGTGCTGCACGAGCGCGCCCTCGACCCCGAGAATGTGGTCGTTTTCTGCCGGAACGACGAAGGGATGGACGTGCCCTGTATGGTGATCGCCCTCGCGGAAAGAGGGGTGCAGGTTTCGGTGCCGCTCCAGTTGCTCGAAGAAGCGTTTTCGGAATTCTCGCCGGATCAGTTTCGCGACTACGCGACCTCGTTTTTACCTGAGAAATACGGGTTTTTCGCGGCCGCCAGCCCTGATGGGAAGGAGCTTCAGGTCAATATCGAGCCGAGAGAATCCAACCCCCTCGATCTTTTTATTGGTATAATTCGAGAGCAGATGTATGATCCCATCAAGGGAGGCGCCCGATGAAAGAGCTTTTGAGTTTGCTTCAGGAAGTGAACGGCATCGTCCGGGACGAAAGAGATTCCAGCGTCAAATCTTCCAAGGAGATGCTGACCAAGCTGGAGGCTTTATCCTTCCGTTGCGAGGGAAACCGGCGGCGTCTGGATATGCTGCGCCACAAGCTGAACCGCGCAGTTTAAAAAAAGGGCCGGGTCAGATCCTCACTTTTTCTTAATTTTCGCCTTTTTTTGATTCTCCTCCCGCAGTTGGCCAGTTTTTCCCCGAAAGATACTCGAAAGATAGAGGATTGACACGCCTCCCCCCCCCTGTTACCGTCCCGCGTTAGAAATTTATCGGCATTTCGTATTTGAGTGCCATACATATTGCAGAATTTTTATTATTTTCATTTTTGCTGATAAATTCTTCCCTCCATTTGCACTTGCCGTCTGTGGAAAGTGAATGAGCGAGATCGTCAAGGACGACAAAATTTTTGTTCCGGGCTCGAAGAAAAATATCGTTCCGTTCATGCGGGATGTTTTCACGATTCCCACCAATGCGCGTCAAAAACCCAACCTTATCGGGTCGGTCTGCACAGAGTGTGAGGAGTATTTCTTCCCCAAAACCGGCCAGAAGGCCACCTGCGACAATCCGTTCTGTCCCCGGAGCACAAAAGAGACGCTGCTGAGCGGGCGGGGCAAAATCCTCTCGGCCACGGTGACGCGCTCGTCGGTGGAAGGTGATGAGGTAGAGCGCGTCTCGGCGGTCATCCTCCTCGAAGAAGGCATCAAGGTGAACTCCCCCCTGATCGGGTGGGCGGGGTTTGAGTACCTTCTCGTTCCCGGCACGCCGGTCGAGGTCGTTCTGCAGGAGATGGGCAAGACCGAAGAGGGCGACGTGATCGTGGGCTACGCGTTCCGCCTCGTGACCGGGAGGAAGAAGCCCCAACTCCCGGAAAAAGAGGAAGAAGCGCCGAAGGAGGTCTCCGGGCGGAAGATAACGCCCATGAAGCCCCAAGCGGAAGAGAACGTCCCGTCGGAGGCTCCAAAAGCGGCTACGCCGGCGGCGAAGGCGACCGTGAAAAAGAAAGTTGCCGTGAAAAAGAAAGCGGCCAAGAAAAAAGTCGCCAAAAAGAAACCTGCCAAAAAGAAGGTGACGAAAAAGGCCGCCAAAAAGAAAGTTTTGAAAAAGAAGTCGGCCAAAAAGAAGGTAGCGAAGAAGAAAACCGCGAAAAAGAAAATGAAGAAGAAGTCCGCCGGCCAGGGCAAGAAGAAGGCTCAGAAAAAGAAAAGCCCCAAGCGGAAAGCCTCCGCGAAAAAGCCGAAGGCAAAAAAGAAGACCGCGAAAAAATCAAAGAGCAAAAGGCGCTGATTTTCCCTGTTCTCTCCTGAAATTCCCATGAATGTTCTCGAAGGTGTGAAAGTCGTCGACGCCAGCCAATTTAACGCGGGCCCGACCGTGTCCCTTTATCTGGCGGGCTACGGCGCGAACGTCGTGAAAGTCGAGCGCCCCGGCGGTGAGGACAGCCGCGCCATCGGGCCCTTTCGCGAGGGCGAGAGCAGCTACTTCATGAGCCTCAACCGGGGCAAGCGATCGATCACCGTTAACCTGAAAGAGCCGGAAGGGGTCGAGGTCTTCAAGCGGCTGGCACGTTGGGCGGATGTCCTCGTCGAGAACTACCTGCCCGGCGTCATGGATCGCCTCGGCGTCGGCTGGGAAGTGCTGAGGGCCGAAAACCCCCGCCTCATATACGGCGCCGTCTCCGGGTTCGGACAGACGGGACCAAACGCCCGGCGCCCGGCCTTCGACAGTCTTCTTCAGGCCGCGGGCGGCCTCATCAGCGTGACCGGTCCCACGGGCGGCCCGCCCGTCCGGGTGGGTGTATCCATCGTCGATTTCACGAGCGGGCTTTTTCTTCTCTCGGGGATTCTCTCCGCCCTCTGGCGGCGCGAGCGGACCGGCGAGGGATGCCGGGTGGATGCCTCCATGCTCGCCTCCACCGTGAACATCATGGAGAATCCAACCGCCCGCCACAGCTTCACCGGCGACGTCCCCCGGCCGGAGGGACTCTCGCATCCCGTCGTCTCGCCCTTTTCGGGCTACCGGACGCGCGACGGCCTCATCTTCATCGCTATCTCGAACACCAGCCGCTACCGCGTATTGGCCGAAGCCCTGGGCAGGCCGGAATTGGCGGACGATCCGCGTTTTTTAGAGAACAAGGACAGGGTCGAAAACGACACCGCGCTCACCGCGATTCTCGAGGAAATCCTCAAGGAGCGGACCACCGCCGAATGGGAAGAGCTGCTGATCCCCCAGGGCGTGACCGTCAGCGCCATCAACGACGTGGCGCAGGTGAAAGAGCGCTTCCCTGAAGTTTTCGCCGAAGTGGCGCATCCCGTCGCCGGCTCCGCACTGCTTCCCGGTTCGCCGCTGTCATTCAATGGAAACCATCCCGATTTTTCGAGACCCGCTCCCACCGTAGGTCAGCACACCGGCGAGGTTCTGTCCGAAATTGGATATTCGCCCGAAGAGATCGAAAAACTCCGCAAGGCAAAAGCCGTTTAACAGGATGGCGTATATCTACCCGGAAGGTTTTCGCTTCTTTTTCTTGGGCGCAAAGCGCCGCCGCCAGCCGATCGTCTGCCGGCGCGTGATCCCGTAGAGCATTATCCCTCCGCAGGTTACTGAAACCAGGAGCAGCGCAAACCCCAGTGTCATTACTTTTTGAAACGGGCTTCTGCGGTGCTCTTTTGAGGGGGAATTATTTTCATGATTTTCAGAATTTGCAGATGACGGCTGTTTCGGTGATGATATTCTCACAGAACGGCTTGAAATTTTTTCGTGATCGGGAAGCCAGACGAAAGGGATCGCGATCATTCCCGCGATTACAAGAAGCGGCAAGACCAGTCTGGTCAAAAACAAACGCGACAAGTTTGCAGTCTCCAAATTGGAGTGTAAGACCGAGATTCAAATTCTATTCAGAAGGCCGTATAAATTTCCAAAATTTTCCCGGGGCAACTGGCATCTATTTTCAGAAACATCTAGGATAAAGATCGGTTATCGTTTTTCCGTTCCGCCCGCGAAGGGGGCTTCCCCATGATTCGTCCCCGAATCGGAATCACATGCGATCTGAATCAACGCGAATTCCCCGAAGAACCCAAGGAGCGCGACAGGCACTGTCTGATGGACGCCTATGTTCTCGCCGTCCAAAAGTCGGGGGGGCTTCCCCTTCTTCTTCCTTCTCTTGAAAACGAGTGCAGCGCTCTTGCCTATCTCGATGGTCTTGACGCTTTGGTCATCTCCGGCGGGGGACATGATATCGATCCGGAAGCGTTCGGCGAAAAGCGTCTTCTCGAGTGCGGCCCGCCAAACCGCAAGCGTGCCGAGTTCGAGCTTTCGATATGCCGGGGGGCGCTCTCCCGCGACATGCCCGTGCTGGGAATATGCGTCGGTATGCAGGTTCTCAACGTGGCAGCTGGAGGAACCCTCGTCCAGGATAACGACGCCCAGTTGGAGAAACCGCTTCCCCATCGTCCGAAAAACACCAAGAAGGCCACCTATACCTTCCATCCGGTCGAAGTCCTCTCCTCCAATCTGGAAGCCATCATCGGCTCCGGCCCCCACACCGTCAACAGCCACCATCACCAGTCCGTCAAGGACCTTGGGCCCGGCATGCGCAAAGCGGCCCAGAGCCCGGACGGCGTCATCGAAGCGATTGAGTGTGTTTCCCATCGCTTCGTCCTCGGCGTTCAGTGGCATCCGGAGTCCATGGCCGTATACGAATATGGTGACAGTCTCACCTCCGAGCATCTGTTCGCGCGTTTGATTGACGAAGCGCGGGACTATGCGCTGGACGCGGGAGCCCGCCGGTACGAATTGGCCTGAAATTTCCGGATAATATTTGCCCACCCACGGCAGCTTCCAGCCGATAGCGAATCTTCGCTTTCACGATCGGGAGGTTTGACCGGATGGACCAGCGCCCTGATCCGTATCAGTTCGATGTCGGGTCCGCCCGCATCGAACCCGAGGCGGACATCGTCGCTGGAAGTTTCTTCACGCGGACGATCCTGTTTGCCGTTGGGAAGTACGGTGTGGACGAAGGGGCGCGCATCCTGATCTGCAAGCGCCTCGCCTGCGACATGGAGCTTCCCCAGTTCATCGACCCCGCCGCTTCCGGATACGTCACGGCGAAGTGCTCCAATCCGAAGGTCCGGCTCGCTCTTTCCTATGAGGAGCAGGGCTACCTTGACGACTGGCGCTCGGCCATCGCCGTTCGAGTCGCCAGGGGCTTTCTCTGCGCCGGCGACGTTGTTGAGGTCGTTCTGGGGGACACGGGCGGCGGCGGACCCGGCATCCGCGCCCAGACGTTCCCCGAGTCGCGCTTCACCCTGAAAGTGGCCGTCGATACATTTAACCGGAATTACTTCTACGAGATTGCACGCAGTCCGGAACTTCGCGTGGTGGGCGGAGCGCCGGAGACGTGGCACCTCGTCTATCCCCAGCGGCCCCTGCGCGGCGAACCTTTCGACATGCTGGTCCGACCGGTGGACAGCTGGGGAAATCCCGCCGAAGAATTCTGCGGGAAGGTCCGCCTTTTGAAAAGCCTTTCGAGGAGCGAAGAAAAAGATCACATCCCGAAAGAAGTGATTTTCAAGCCAGCGGATCGCGGTGCCCGCCGGATATCCGGCGTCCGGCTGACCGGGGAGGGGCCCTACCGCCTCCGGATCGAGGACCCTTCCGGGCTCTCGGCGCTCGGCCCCCCAATTTGCCCCCGGGAGCCGGAAGAGCTTGCGCTCTACTGGGGGGACATTCACGGCCAGACGCGCTCTACCGTCGGCACGGGAACGGTCGAGGAATACTTCCGCTTCGCCCGCGACCGGGCGGGGGTCGATTTCGCCGCCTGGCAGGGCAACGACTTCCGCGTGCGCAAGGAGGACTGGGAAGAGGTGAAGCGGGAGTGCCGCGCCTTCAACGAGCCGGGCCATTTCGTCACCCTGCTCGGTTACGAGTGGTCGGGTACCCGTTCGGGGGGAGGGGACTACAACATTTATTTTTCGGGGGACGATGCCACCATCCACCGCAGTTCCCACGCCGGGATCGCCGATCTCTCCGATGTGGACACCGATCGCTTCCCGATCTCCGAGCTCTGGGAAACGTTCCGGAGTCGCGAAGATGTCCTGTCCGTCGCCCACGTCGGCGGGCGCGCCTGCAACCTCGATTATTTTGATCCCGACTTCGTTCGCCTCATCGAGGCCCATTCCCATCACGGGACGTTCGAGTGGTTGATCGAAGAAGCGCTTGATCGGGGTTTCAAGGTCGGCATCACGGGCGGAAGCGACGACCACACCGGGCGGCAGGGCCTGGTGTATCCGAACCGCCGCACCAACAGTGTCGTGACGTTTGACGTGAAGGGGGGGCTCCTCGGCCTCTATGCGAAAGAGCTCACCCGGGAGGCTGTCTGGGAGGCGATGAAGTCCCGCCGGACCTACGGAACGAACGGAGAGCGGATCATGCTCCGGACCAAATGCGCCGGTCACTGGATGGGTGAGGAAATCGAGAGTTCCGGCCCCCCCACCATCGAGGTGATGGTGCAAGGAACGGCGCCCCTCCTGGATGTCGAACTAAAGCGCGGCGCCCGGACGATTTTCCGCTACCCGGCGAACTTTCCTAAAAAGAGCCGAAAAAATTTCCGGCGAATCCGGGTGCAGTGGAGCGGCGTGGCGGCAAAGAGCGGACGAGACAAAAAAGTGGCCTGGCGCGGTGGGATCGCTCTCGATCAGGGGGGCATCGTCACCTTCACGCCCTACGCGCTCGATCAGTACGACGACGTCGTCCACCGGGTATCGAACAAGCTTTTGCGATTTTCGACGACGACCTCGGGCGATCCCGACGGTGTGATGATCGACGTGGTATCGCCGCCGGGGGCGAAGCTGAATTTCTTCAGCGACGTTCTGAGCTTTACGATTGGGCTCGACGAGGTGGGGTATGAGCCCCGGGTGTACGAAGGCGGCGGTGTGAACATCCGAGTCCAGGTGAATGAGCACGCCACCACTTCGGGCGACTGGGGGGTGCAGTTCGCTTTCACGGATGAGGAAGCGCCCTCCGGGTGCAGTCCCTACTGGGTGCGCGTGCTCCAGCTCAACGGCGGCCAGGCCTGGTCGAGCCCGATTTATGTAAATCGCTGATCCCCCCGCTCCTTCAGCCGGATTCGAGTGAAATCTCATTTGCCCGGTCTGTTTTGACCTGACCGCGGGCCTTTCTGTAAACTCCCGCCCGCCTGATACGCGGTCCCATCCGGGGGCGGCGGCGGGTAGATTTGCCGGGCTGTTCTCACGGAGGGGAGATTTCCCTTGAAAATCGGGATTATTGGCATCGCCGCCTGCGGTAAGACGACGCTTTTCAACGCGCTGACCGGCGGGGAAGCGGGCACGGGCGGCTACGGCGCATCTCAGCTTCACGTCGGAGTGGCCCAGGTGGCCGACGATCGTGTGGACGCGTTGAACGAAATTTTTCATCCCAAA
>CAMYJL010000056.1:8360-21918 GCA_947258645.1 uncultured Nitrospinota bacterium | reverse complement strand
ACCACCTGTGCATGTGGCGTGGGATGGGCTCGTCGAGAGATTTTTTGAGAACATCCCAATCGACGGGAATTCGTTCGTTGATCCAGTCGGCGAGTTTCTCGGACACGGCTCAGGCCTCGGGCATGGTGACGAAGATGCTGGAGCCTCGGACCTTGACGGGATTTTGGGCCAGTGGCGACGGGGGAGGCCCCGAAACGGGCTTGCCGTCCGCGTCGAAAACACCGTCGTGGCAAGGGCAGAAGAAAGTTTTCTCGTCCGGCTTCCAGTGGACCTGACAGCCAAGATGGGTGCAGACCGTGGAAAACGCCCGGACATTTTCCCCCCTGCGGACGAGAAGAAACTTCCGGCCGGAAAGATCTTCCCGGAGGAGGCTGCCGCCTTCGGGAACATCGGAGACCGTCGCGACCAGCACCGAAATTTTCCGGGCGGGCTCCTGCCTTCCGAACATATACCGAAGGCCGTACAAGGCGGCGGTTCCGTAGCTGAGGACCAGCCCGGCCGCCATCGCAATGGCGAACATCACCCCGCGACGTTCCAATTTTTCTTCCGGCGGAGAAGGTGATTCGGACGCGGACACTCGGGCATTTCCTTAACTGATGGCGGGCAACGGACTCGAACGCTGTTTGTTCAGAATAAGATCAATCGCGCCCGCAAATCAACTATTCCGGCATCTCCGGGCGACCCCGAAAATTTCCCTGTCGAGGCGCCCGGCCCCGACCTTCGCTTTTCCCGCTCCCGTTCTTCTATTGCAAACAGCCAGATAACGATTTCGCGGAGAATGCCTCCAATCGGCTCCGGCCGTTGCGAAAATACGCGGGTAACTGATAGCTTGCGGCGATCGTTTTGAAATAAATTCAAAACAGCCCCTCGGCGGCATCCGGGAAAGGAAGGGAATGGTTCCGACACGGAGAATCTGCGGGAAAATCGCCGGTGGGCTGTTGCTCCTTCTCCTGTTCGCTACGCTGCTCGCGAAATCCGCTTCAGGGTTCCCGAAAGAAAATGAGCTGCTGAACAACCCCCAAAAAGTTTTCGAATGCACAACCTGCCACAATCCGCACGAGATGCCCAAGTTCGCCCTGACGTCCCAGTGCCAAAGCTGTCACACGCAGCAAAAAAGCGAATTTGCGACGCACATCTATCCCATGTATCTTCTCGCCCTGCTCCCCCTGATCTTCATGGCGCACGGCATCTGGGAGCGATACCGCCTGTGGCAAATCGGCGGCAAGGAGAAACGGCTGGACCAGATCCCCAGGCGCATCGCCGGTGTTCTGGTGGAAGTGTTCGGCTACCGCCGCCTCTCCCGTGACGCCTACTCCGGCACCATGCATCTCCTGATTTTTTACGGCTTCCTCGCCGAGCTGATCGCCACCTCCCTCCTCGCGGCGCAGGAATGGCTGGGCGTCTACTTCCTCAAGGGAGATGTTTACCTCTGGTACTCTCTTCTGGCCGACAGCTTCGGCCTGCTCGCCATCGTCGGGATCGGAATGGCCATCTGGCGGCGCCTTTTCATGCGCCTCGCCCACATCAATTCGCTTCTGGACGACTGGATAGCGATAGGCCTCCTCCTCCTCGTCTTCGTTCAAGGGTTCGTCGTCGAGGGAACGCGAATCGCCGCGACCGAACTCCAGGTCAATCCCGCCATGGCGCTCTGGTCGCCTGTGGGATATCTGTTCGCCCTCCCCATGAAAAACTGGACCCCAGAGTTCCTGGGCAGCTTCCATCGCTTCCAATGGTGGTTTCATGCGGCGACGGCCTTCGCCTTCATCGGCTATCTGGGGTTCGGGAAGGTCAATCACATCTGGTACGGCCTGCTGAACATTTTCTTCCGCAACCTCGACGGAAGCGGAAAACTCTCCTTCATCGACATCGAGGCCACGATGGAGACCGACCCCGAAGCCATCGAAACCCTCGGTGTCGAGAAGATTGAGCAGTACACATGGAAAAACCTGCTGGACCTGGACGCCTGCACGAACTGCGGGCGCTGCGAGTCGGTCTGCCCCGCTACCCTCAGCGGGGTGCCGCTCAGTCCGCGCAAGCTCATTCGGGACATGAAGGATCACCTGACCCGAAACGGCCCCGGCGTGCTCGAGGCGCGCGCCGCCGGTGGAGAAGCGGAGAGCCCTCCCCTGTTCGGAGAGCCTGCGGAGGGGGCGGCTCCTCCCGCCGTGCTCGAGGCGGAGCTATGGGGCTGCCGCACCTGCGGGGCATGTCAGCGCGAGTGCCCGGTGTTCATCGAGCACATTCCCAAGATGGTCGATATGCGCCGGCATCTCGTGATGATGGAATCGAAGACGAGCGAGGACGCGCGGAATTTCCTCAAGTCGATGGACGACAGGATGCACCCCTGGGTGGGCGCGCAGCACAACCGGGAGGAATGGTACGAAGATCTCGACGTCAAAGTTCTGGGCAAGGGAGAGACGGCGGAATATCTCTTCTGGGTCGGCTGCACGGGGGCGATGATCGACCGCAACATCCTCGTGACGCGCGCGATGGTGAAAATCCTCAAGGCGGCGGGTGTGGACTTCGCCGTACTCGGCCCGGAGGAGGTGTGCACGGGCGACCCGGCGCGGCGCGCGGGCGGCGAGTTCGCCTTTCAGATGTGCGCGAAGAAAAACATCGAGACGCTCGACGGGTACGGGGTGAAGAAGATCATCTCAACCTGCCCGCACTGCTTCAATACCTACAAGAACGAGTACCCCGACTTCGGGGGGCATTACGAGGTCGTTCATCACACGCAGCTCATCGCCGATCTGATCAAGGGCGGGCGGCTCAAGCTCAAGAAATCCCTCGAGAGCGTCACCTTCCACGATTCGTGCTATCTCGCCCGTCACAACGGCGTCACGGACGCGCCGCGCGAAGTGCTCCACCAGATCGCCTCGCCGGGAGAATTCCAGGAGCTCCGGCGAAACGGGGACAGCGCCCTCTGCTGCGGCGCGGGGGGCGGCTACGCCTGGATGGACGATGACCCCAAAAAGCGGATCAACCACCACCGACTGGAGGAGGTGAAGGCCTGCGGCGCCAAAACCGCCGCCGTATCGTGTCCCTTCTGCATGCAGATGTTCGACGACGCGCTCCGGGCGCTCGACCCCGACAAAACCATCCGCGCCGCCGACATCGCCGAACTCGTCGCCGAGGCGCTCGAGGATTGAGAAATGCCTTGATTTGACGGGGTGTTTCGCGAGGCGCCTCCAGCGATCTGTTGCGAGAGGACGCCATCGGCCGCATATTTAAAATGTCCCCTCCCCCGTTTCCGTCTCCGTATCTAAACGGAGGAGGAATTCCATGCGCCCCACCCGCTTAATGACGCTGCTCGGCACTGTGTTGATTTTCATCGCCTGGATTTCTCCCGCGCAGGGCCAACCCCGGCCCCTCAAGGAAAAAATCCGCTCGGGCCATGAGCTTTTCCACATGTACAGTTGTGCCAACTGTCACTCTGTTGTGGGGAAAGACCGAAAAACCGGACCTAACCTCAGCCGCATGTCCGTGTGGGCGTCGCCCATCCTCGGTGCGGCGGTGATGTGGAACCATGTCCCGCGCATGTCGAAGGCCATGAGAGATCGCCAGATTCCCTGGCCTGCGTTCAAGGGGGAGGACATCAGCGACATCTTCACCTACCTGCATTCCCTGAACCCGCATAAGGGGGCCATCTACGCCTACCGGGGGGATTCGCATATCGGAAAAGAGCTTTTCGCCGGTGTCGGCTGTCAGGCCTGCCACGGCAAACCTTTCGCCGGTGGTTCAATCGGACCGGATCTGGGCCAGACCGCCTGGCGGCTGAAAAACGAAAATGAGTTCGCAACGCGGATGCTTCGTCATGCGCCAAATATGATCGATATGGCGAAGAAAGCCGGGATCATCTGGCCCAAACTGACGGGAAATGAAATCACCAACATCTATGCTTATCTGCGGACGCTCGTGAAAACGAAACACCGGAATCCGGGAAAATCAAATTGAAGATTGTCAGGGACGGCCACTTGTAGGAGGGAAATCGAACGGGCATGATGGGACATCGCTTTCACCTGAACCAGATGAATTGACTGACAAAGAGATGTCCCGGTGCCAACCGGAACGGCAGGGAGGTTCGCCCCGATGTCCTCGACCGATCAAATTCAAGTTCTCGACGCTGATGAAGTTCTCAACCGCCTCCGCGGGCTGCGCGAGCAGCAGCCGGTAAAATTCTCGGCATTTTATTCGAGCCACCTGGGAGGGGTGGTCACCGATCCCGCCCTGATGGTCATTCCCTTCGACGATCACATCGTTCACCGCGGACACGGTGTTTTCGACACCGCCGCCATCGTCAACGGAAAAATCTACGATCTCGAGGCGCATCTGGACCGGTTTCTCCGCTCGGCGGAAGCCTCGAAGCTCGCCCTTCCGTACAGCCGGGAGGAAATGCGCGACATCATCATCCGGACAACCGCCATCTCAGGGCAGAAAAAGGGGTCCATCCGCTACTGGATTTCCTCGGGAACGGGCAACCTGGGCCTCGTCCCGGCGGCGGACGCCAAGCCAGGGTTTTTCGTCATGATTTTCCCGGGTTTGGAATACGACGAATCCTATTACACCGAGGGCATGCGGGTGATGACAACGACGTATCCGATCAAGCCCCCCCTGTATGCGATCACCAAGAGCACGAACTATCTTCCCAATGTCCTGATGCAGCTCGAAGCCAAGGAGAAAGGGCTGGACAACGGTGTCTTCATCGATGCGGACGGGAACGTCGGCGAAGGCTCGAACATGAACATGGCCTTTGTGACGAAGGAGGGTGTTCTCAGGCATCCGAAGTTCGACCATATCCTATCCGGATGTACAGTCGTGCGCCTTCTGGAGCTGGCCCCGGTGCTGGTTCAGCAGGGTATCCTCAAGGATATTGTCATAGGCGATATTCCCGTGGAGGAGGCGAAAAACGCCGCGGAGATGATGCTGATCGGAAGCTCCATCTATGTCGCGCCCGTCGTGGAATGGGACGGGCAGACTATCGGAGACGGAAAGCCCGGCCCGGTGGCGAAAGCCATGTTGGAACTGCTTCAACAGGACATGGAATCGGGCGAGGGAAGACTGATCGAATTTTCAGATTAGACAGCCTAGCATATTGACAAATAAAGGTTTATCATTGTAATATTTACAGGAACTTGCCGCGGATTTAGATGTTTCTCTTTCAGCGAACCTCAGAATCTGTTATACTATTTTTGTTATCGCTAAATATATCTTTCTGGAATTTTATGAAGCCGCTAAACAGGTGAATCATCAATGCCTGGGAGGAGGTTTCACCCCGTCTCTGATTCTGGCGCTTGTCTTCCGAATTTAGGCCAGATGACGGGTTAATGCCGACCATGGGAAGGGAATCGCAGCACCCCCCGCCCCCAGGAAGGCCGAGGGGGAAATATCATGAACAGACCATTTACTGCCTCGGACAAGGAAGAATATTTTTCCGTTATTCCGATATCGGAGTGGAGCTCTCAAAAATACAGCTCCGGCCAACGGGACCCGGCATGGGGAAGATTCTCCCAGGACCGCTTTCGCGTGTTCACCGCGCGTCAGCTTGAGAGCATCTCTCAAATTCAGCGACTTTCCCCAGAACAACGATTCTCGATGAAAGTGGTATCCAGCGTGCTGCCCTTCCGGGTCAACCACTATGTCATCAGCCACCTCATCGACTGGGACAACGTACCGGACGATCCCATGTTCCAGTTGACCTTCCCGCAACCCGACATGCTCGCCACCGAACACTTCGATCGCATCGCCGATCTGCTGAAACGCGACGCACCGAAAACCGAGCTCGATGCCGCTGTCACCGAAATTCGCGACGACCTGAACCCTCACCCTGCCGGCCAGCAGGAACTGAACGTCCCTAAACTGGACGGTGAACCGGTGGAAGGGATGCAGCACAAATACCGCGAAATCGTTTTGTTCTTTCCAAGCCAGGGACAGACCTGCCACTCCTATTGCTCCTTCTGCTTCCGGTGGGCCCAGTTCGTTGGCGACAAAGATCTCAGATTTGCCTCCAACGAAGCCAAAACGCTGCACAACTACCTGGCAGTTCACCCGCGGGTGACGGATATCCTCCTCACCGGTGGCGACCCGATGGTGATGAAAACGCGCAACCTGATCGACTACCTGGAGCCCATGGGCGAGGATCCGCGTCTTGAACATGTGAAAAACATTCGCATCGGAACCAAGTCGCTCACCTTCTGGCCCCATCGCTATGTGACCGACCCCGACGCCGACGACCTGCTGCGGCTGCTCGAAAGCCTCGTCGAAGCGGGCAAGCATGTCGCCATCATGGCCCACTTCAACCACTGGCAGGAGATGGAAACCGACATCGCCCGCGAGGCCATTCGCCGGTTGCGCGATACCGGCGCCATCATCCGCAGCCAGAGTCCCCTGCTGGCCCACATCAACGATAACCCCGAGACGTGGGCCCGCTCATGGCGCACGCAGGTCCAGCTGGGCATCGTGCCCTACTACATGTTCGTCGAGCGTGACACCGGCGCCCGGTGTTACTTCGAAGTTCCGCTGGCCAAAACCTGGGATATTTACCGCAGGGCTGTCCAAAAGGTTTCCGGCCTAGGCCGGACGGTTCGCGGGCCTAGCATGAGCACCGAGCCCGGAAAAGTGGAAGTCCAGGGCGTGACCGAAATTCAAGGCGAAAAAGTATTTGTCCTCCGCTTCATTCAGGGACGCAACCCCGACTGGGTGCAACGCCCCTTCTTTGCCCGGTTCGACGAAAAGGCCACCTGGCTGAGTCAGCTCAAACCCGCTTTCGGAAAAAGCAAGTTCTTCTACGAAGACGAGTACCAGGCCATGAAAGAAGGCAGAGTGGCGATCAGGTCCGTTTAATTCGAGCGGGATGATTGAGCGGTTTTCTTTCCGGCCGTTCCCAGCGTTTCCCGAATCATCGAGAAGTGATCCGACTCCGGAAATTCCCCGTCATGCAGAATTGACACGATTGGCTTTCCGGACAGGCGGATACCCACCCCCATATCGCTCCAGACCCTCAAGGCTTCGTCTTTCGGTGACCGGATTGATTGCAGGTGCAGGCGGTAGAGGCGTTTGTTGACGTTCAAAACTGCCACCCTGTGATACAAAACCTCCCCCCGCCGAAAATAGATGGACGCTTGGCCTTTATCCGGCGGGCCTTCGAAATCAAGCCGCACCCCCCGCGCTCCCCCCATCCAGGAGAGGCTTCCTTCTATCCAGCACCTCCCCGGCGTCCGTTCGGCCAAGCTTCTGCTCTCGTCCAAGATCCGGCGGAAGCCTTTTTCCCCCAGCGGGATGCGGAGCCGCTCCTCGCGCGAAGGCCGCCAGACCGAAAGCGTCAGGCTCCAATCGCGGCGGTTCGACAACAGATACGCCGCGTTTTTCTGGTGGATGAGCGTTGCCCCCTCCGGAACGGGAAGGACGACGCCCCACCGGAACGAAATCAGATGGGTATATTCGGGATACGGAAGCGCGCAGCCCGAGAGACCGAAGCCCAAAATAAGGAACATCAAAGGAAGCCAGCCGGGCGGACGCCGCCCGCTTTGACATGGCCCACTCCGGCGAAGTGGCGGTGAAAGCCGAGTTTCTTCAGGAGCTCTTTTTCGGAGGGCTGTGAATCGCTTCACCGTGAACATCATGCGCTGCCTCCATGATGGCTTCCGACAACGTCGGATGGGAGTGCACCGTGGCCGCCAGCTCGCGCGCGCCGAGGTTGTTCCGCATCGCAACGGCCGCTTCGTGCACCAGATCGGCAGCATGAGCGCCCACCACGTGGACACCCAGAATGGCATCGTCGTTTGCATCGGCGATGATCTTGACCTCGCCGGCGATCTCCCGCTCCGCATGGGCCTTGCCCAGGCCGCGCATCTGAAAACGGCCCACGCTCACTTCGTGGCCTTTCTCCCTCGCCTCGCCTTCCGACAGGCCGACCACACCCACTTCCGGATGGGTGAATATGCCCGCCGGGATGCCGTGATAATTCATGTTGAGATCGCCGCCCATCGCGTTTTCTGCGGCAACGATCCCTTCGGAGGACGCCACATGAGCAAGCATGAGGCCACCGATGACATCGCCCGCCGCGTACACCCCACCGACGTTCGTCTCCATCTTTTCGTTCACCAGAATCTCGCCCCGCCGGCCGGGTTCCACCCCGATTGTATCAAGGCCCAGGTTGTCGGTGTTCATCGTCCGGCCGATGGAGACCAGGACCAGATCCGCCGTGAGGCTGTCGCCGCCCTCGATATCGGCAGACATCTCGTCACCCTTCGGTCCGACCTGAAGAATTTTCTTCCCTGTGTGGAGGCGGATCTTCTGTTTTTTCATCTCCCGCTCGATCAGCTTGGACACGTCCTGATCCCCGAGCGGCAACGCCCGATCGAGCAATTCGACAACCGTGACATCCACCCCTATCTCCCGGTAAAAACAGGCAAACTCGCAGCCAATCGCACCAGCCCCGATGATCAGAAGCCGCTCGGGAAGCTTCTTGAGATGGACCGCCTGATCGCTGGAGATGATCCGCTCGCCGTCGATGGGAAACGCCGGAATCTGCGCGGGGCGCGAGCCCGTCGCGAGAAGAATCTTTTCGGCCCGGACCTCGGATTCGCCCCCCTCATTCAGCTTGACGCGAATATGTCCCTCTCCCTCGATAAACGCATCGCCCGCCAGGTGATCGACGTGGTGGGCCTTGAACAGGCCGCCAATGCCCTTGACGAGACCCGCCACGATTTTATCCTTCTGCTCGATAATGGCGGCCAGATCGACGTTGACCTCCCCCTTGACTTCGATGCCGAATTCCGAAGCGTTCTTGATGCTGCGGTACACATCGGCGGAGCGGATCAGGCTCTTGCTCGGAATGCACCCCCAGTTGAGGCAGGTGCCGCCGAGAGCGTCGCGCTCGATCACAACGCACTTTCCTCCCCTCTGCGCCACCCGGACCCCGGCCACATAGCCGGCCGGTCCTCCTCCGATTACCGCCACGTCATAGCTCTGATCCGCCATTTTTTCTCCCGGAAAAAGACAATTTTTCGTCATGAATGAATAACAGCCCGCTCATTTGCCCAAGGATGCCGTAAGATGTCAAACGAGACTCGCCGGCTAGGAGGATGGGCCCGATATGCGTCTGGATTCATTGACCCGCAGGACCTCCGCTCTGTAGGATTCCTCTCACTTTGGGCCCAAGGAAAGGAGATATGGTGTCAGAGCGCGTTTTAATCACCGGATTCACAGGATTTGCAGGCAGCCATCTGGTGGACTACCTCCTTACGTTGGAGGAGGTCGAAATATTCGGGATGCGGCGCTGGCGAAGCCGTACCGAACACATCGATCATTTGACTGACAACGTTCAGACTGTCGAATGCGATCTTCGCGATCAGATTTCGGTGAGCCGGGCCATTGCCGAAGTCCGGCCGGACAAGATTTTCCATCTGGCGGCACAAAGCTTCGTTCCGACCTCTTGGAGCGCTCCCGAGGACAGCCTCCACACAAACGTCATCGGAACGCTTCACATCTTCGAGGGTGTCCGGCAGGCCGGAATCGATCCCTGGATTCAGGTGGCGTGTAGCAGCGAGGAATACGGCCTCGTTCATCCGGACGAGGTCCCGATCAAGGAGACCAACCCGCTCCGGCCGCTCTCCCCCTACGCGGTGAGCAAGGTGGCAACCGACCTCCTCGCCTACCAGTACTTCCAGAGCTTCGGGATGAAGATCGTACGCACTCGCGCCTTTAACCACACCGGCCCCCGGCGGGGCGATGTTTTCGTCTGCAGCAATTTCGCTAGGCAGATTGCCGAAATCGAAAAAGGCAAGCGCGAACCCGTTATCCGCGTGGGCAACCTGGAGGCCAAGCGGGACTTCACCGATGTCCGCGACATGGTGAAGGCGTATTGGCTCTCCCTGAAGCATGGCGAGGCGGGTGAGGTGTACAACATTGCCTCCGGCACGACATGGAAAATCTCCGAGGTATTGGACATGCTGCTTTCCCGGTCAAAAGTCCAGATTACAATTGAAGAAGATCCCGATCGGCTGCGGCCCTCCGATGTGCAAATCCTTCTGGGCGACTTCTCTAAGTTCCACCAGGCCACCGGATGGAAGCCGGAAATCACCTTCGAGCAAACCCTTCAGGACATTTTGGATTACTGGCGGGCGCGCGTGTGAAAACCTTGATCACGGGCATCGCGGGCTTCGCCGGGAGCCACCTGACCGAACATCTTATCTCGCAGGGTCATGAAGTCTCGGGCATTATCCTTCCCGGCGAGCCGGTCGAAAATGTCAGACACCTTCTGGATCGAATTACGCTTTTTGAAGGCGACATCCGAAATTCCGAAACCCTCCAACCCATTTTTTCGAAAGCGCGGCCGGACTGGGTATTCCACCTGGCGGCCCTGAGTTCGACCGGGGCTTCGTGGAATAACCCCGCCCTCGCGTTTGAAGTCAATGTCATCGGCGGCATCCGGCTTCTCGAGGCATGCCTTCCCCTCAAAGATCATCTGCGGGTCGTTCTCGTTACATCGGCTGAAATATATGGAGGCGGAGACGCGGCGGGAGTTCTAACGGAAGATTCACCCTATTCCCCCCGGAACCCTTACGCCGTAACAAAGCTCGCTCTCGATCTCTCGGCGGAACAGATGGCCCGGGCCAACGATCTGCAATTGATCCGTATGCAGCCCATGAACCATACCGGCCCGCGGCAGGGCCCCGGCTTTGCGATTACCGATTTCGCCAGGCAGATTGTGGAAATTGAAACGGGCAAGGGAGAACCTTTGCTCAAGGTCGGCAATCTGGATTCGTCCCGCGATTTTTCCGACGTGCGCGACATTGCCCGAGCCTACACGCTTGCCGCCGAGCGGGGAGCAGCCGGCGAGGCCTATCTCATTTGTACAGGAAAATGCTGGCGGATCCGGGACGCGCTGGAAACCCTGCTTTCCTTCTCTGAAGTGCCGATCACCGTCGAGCAGGATCCGGGTAAAATCCGCCCCGTCGACTCCAACACTTTTTCCGCATCGCCATCGAAATTCGCCGAGACGACAGGATGGCGCCCGGAGATCCCTTTTGAGCAAACCCTTCGCGACACCCTGGAATACTGGCGAGGTAAGGGGTAATTCAGCACCTCTCCCGGCGCCCGATCCTCTACCAAATCCCCCCTTCCGTTTTCGCTTTATCCGACCTCCCCCGACAATCGTCTCCACTCCCTTTTTTCATTCGTCACCACCAGTTTCCACCGAAACACCCCCAATATCTGGGGACAAAATGTGGAAAAGTTCAATATTTTGTGGATACCAGCATTTTTTATCTTGACACCCCCAAATCTAGTACTTAATATCCCCCCATTACACCATATGTGAGTATTGCTCGATACCTATTGAGCAAAATTGCTTGCACCGCCCGGTTTTTTCGCCCAAATTATTAAGATGGAAGATCTTAGCGGATTCGAAGACCCTTCATGCCGATTCCACCCCAATCGAAATAATGGATTTTGGAGCTGAGCGCATTGGCGAATATAATACGAACTAAAGTTCGCTGTTTTTTCTTTTTTTGTTTGTTCACGCCTGAGAGATTAAAGGAAGTCGCTGTATGAAAGTTACTCGTCTTTTCACCCGGACAGGGGAAGGCTCTTACAAAGGGATTGCCTTTGTCCCGAGAACCTCACGAATTGTAAACCCCGACGGCTCGGTCGTATTCGAGGCCAAGGACATCCTGGTTCCAGAAAACTGGTCCCATGTCGCCGTCGACATCCTTGCCCAGAAGTATTTTCGCAAGGCGGGCGTGCCGGCCCTTCTGAAAAAAATTCCGGAAGCGGGCATTCCGGAATGGCTCCAGCGCTCCGAGGCGGATGAGGCGGCGCTCTCGTCCGTGCCCGAAGACGAGCGTTACGGCATGGAGCGGGATGCCCGCCAGGTTTTCCACCGGATGGCTGGCTGCTGGGTATATTGGGGATGGAAAAACGGCTATTTCAACACCGAAGAGGACGCACAGGCCTTCTACGACGAGATGACCTACATGCTCGCCAGCCAGATGGCGGCGCCCAACTCCCCGCAGTGGTTCAATACGGGCCTTCATTGGGCATATGGCATCGAAGGTCCCGCACAGGGCCACTACTACTGCGACCCGGCCACGGGAGAGGTGACCTCCTCGCGGAACGCGTATGAGCGGCCCCAGCCACACGCATGCTTCATCCAGTCCGTCAAGGACGACCTCGTGAACGACGGCGGAATCATGGACCTTTGGGTCCGTGAAGCGCGTGTTTTCAAATTCGGCTCGGGCACGGGCTCGAATTTTTCCGGTCTCAGGGGCGAGAATGAATCCCTCTCGGGCGGAGGAAAAAGTTCCGGTCTGATGAGTTTCCTCCGAATAGGCGATCGTGCCGCGGGCGCCATCAAGTCGGGGGGAACAACCCGCCGCGCAGCGAAGATGGTCATTCTCGACACGGATCATCCCGACATCGAAGAATTCATCAACTGGAAGGTGCGGGAAGAGCAAAAAGTAGCCGCTCTGGTATCCGGCGCCAGGATGTGCCGCCATCACATGAATTCAA
This sequence comes from uncultured Nitrospinota bacterium, assembly GCA_947258645.1. Lineage (GTDB taxonomy): Bacteria > UBA8248 > UBA8248 > UBA8248 > UBA8248 > CAMYJL01. Next base: position 9,408 of record CAMYJL010000056.1, on the reverse strand, counting down.
TCATTGCCGCCTGCAATGCGAAAGAACAGGCCCATCTGAACGGCAATCTGTATGTTCCTGAAAAGAATCCTCCCCTTCGCCGGGCGGTGCATAACGCTCGTCAGGCCGGCGTCCCGGACAATTACGTTCACCGGGCCCTTCAGTTGGCGAAGCAGGGCTTCGATGAAATCGAATTCGACGAACTGGACACCAACTGGGAAGGCGAAGGTTATTCCACCGTGGCGGGCCAGAATTCGAATAACTCGGTCCGGGTGAAAGATGAGTTCATGAAGGCCGTCGAAGAGGGCGGCACATGGAAACTTATCCGGCGGACGGACGGCATTGCCACCAAGGAACTCCCAGCGAAGGACTTGTGGGATCAGATCGGGTACGCCGCATGGTGCAGCGCCGATCCGGGCCTCCAGTTCGACACCACCATCAACGACTGGCATACCTGCAAGGCCGACGGTCGGATTAACGCGTCGAACCCTTGTTCCGAATACATGTTCCTTGATGACACTGCATGCAATCTGGCGTCCTTGAACCTCATGCAGTACCTAGACATCGAAAACGGCAACTTCCGGGTGGATGACTATCGGCACGCCATCCGGCTCTGGACGGTCGTGCTCGAGATCTCGGTGTTGATGGCCCAGTTTCCCAGCAAGGAAATCGCTCTCCGATCGTATCAGTACCGAACCCTCGGTCTCGGCTACGCCAATTTGGGAACCCTTCTCATGGTCCTGGGCATTCCCTACGACTCGCCCCAGGCCGAAGCCTGGTGCGGGGTGCTGACGGCCATTCTGACAGGGTGCTCTTACGCGGCAAGTGCCGAGATGGCCGCTGAATTGGGGCCCTTCTCCCGCTACGAAGACAACCGGGAACACATGCTCCGCGTTATCCGGAACCACCGCCGGGCGGCCTATGCGGAATCTCCCATTGAGTATGAAGGGCTTTCGAAAACCCCAGAAGGCATCGACCCGAACCATTGCCCGCCCCACCTGCTCTCCGCTGCCCGGCGTGCATGGAACGACGCGCTGGAGATGGGCAATCAATACGGCTTCCGGAACGC